>JBEBIF010000126.1:0-8647 GCA_040080515.1 Chitinophagaceae bacterium
GACGTTTTCAGTTACTTAACCCGTTAGAAATTCTTTTTTTAGTTATGGCTACCAAAACCAAAGCATCCGCAAAAAGCGGCTTGCAGTTTTCACGTCGCGTTACTCGTGACGATGTGAATGTGTTCGACATGTTTGAGTATGACTACCGCACTTCTGTTATTCGTAATCCAAGTGGTGAGGTAGTGTTCGAAATGAACAATGTGGAAGTACCCAAACAATGGAGTCAGATTGCAACCGATATACTTGCCCAAAAATATTTTAGAAAAGCAGGCGTGCCGCAATCTGATGGCAGCCTCGGCAGAGAAACTTCTGCTAAACAAGTGGCCCACCGTCTTGCCAATTGCTGGATGGCCTGGGGTCAACGCTATGGATATTTCTCATCAGAAAAAGATGCCACTGTTTTTTACGAGGAACTGGTGTACAGCATCCTCAACCAGATGTGTGTACCCAACTCACCACAATGGTTCAATACAGGGTTATATGAAAGTTATGGCATCACCGGTAAGCCGCAAGGCCACTACTATGTAGATGCTGTTGATGGTGAACTGAAAAAATCACAAAACGCTTACGAACGTCCCCAGCCGCATGCCTGTTTCATCCTGAGTGTGGATGATGATTTGGTAAATGAAGGCGGCATCATGGACCTGTGGGTCCGGGAAGCAAGGATCTTCAAATATGGTTCTGGTGTGGGAACCAACTACTCCAATCTTCGTGGCGCTGGTGAAAAATTAAGCGGCGGCGGTACTTCTTCCGGCTTAATGAGCTTCCTGAAAATTGGTGACCGTGCTGCCGGCGCTATCAAATCTGGCGGTACCACCCGCCGGGCGGCTAAAATGGTTTGCCTGGATCTTGACCATCCTGAAATAATCGACTTTATCAACTGGAAAGTAGAGGAAGAGAAAAAAGTAGGCGCTTTGATCGCTGCCGGATATCCTTCCGGTTATGAAGATGAAGCATACAGGACCGTAAGCGGACAAAACTCTAACAACTCTATCCGTATACCCAACTCTTTCTTCAAAGTACTGGAAGAAGATGGCGATTGGGAACTGAAAGGAAGAATGGACGGAAGAGTAATGAAAAAAATTCCCGCCAGGGAAGTATGGAACCAGGTGGCTTATGCCGCATGGAGCTGTGCTGACCCCGGAACGCAGTACAACACCACCATCAATGAATGGCATACCTGTCCTGAAGGAGGAGAGATACGAGCTTCAAATCCCTGCTCAGAATACATGTTCCTGGATAATACGGCTTGTAACCTGGCATCTGCCAACCTGATGAAATTCTTCGATACAGAAACTAACCAGTTTGATGTGACCGGCTATGAATACAACTGCCGCCTTTGGACAGTGGTATTGGAAATATCAGTATTGATGGCACAGTTTCCTTCGAAAGAAGTGGCACAACTGAGCTATGAATACAGAACACTGGGATTGGGCTATGCTAACCTGGGAACGATGTTAATGGTTAGCGGTATTCCTTACGACAGTGAAGAAGCAAGAGGTATCGCCGGTGCTATCACTGCTATTATGACCGGTATTTCTTACAAAACATCTGCGGAGATGGCCCAAACACTCGGCGCATTTCCAAGATTTGAGGAAAACAAAGCACATATGATGCGGGTGATGCGCAACCACCGCCTGGCTGCGTATGATGCTGACGAATATGAGAACCTGAGCCTGAAACCGCAAGGCATCAAAGCAAAATATTGCCCGGATTATTTATTGAAAGCAGCTTGCAAAGCCTGGGATGATGCCGTGGAAATGGGAGAGAAGTATGGCTACAGAAATGCACAGGCCACCGTTATCGCACCTACCGGCACTATCGGACTGGTAATGGATTGCGATACAACAGGTGTAGAACCAGATTTTGCATTGGTGAAGTTCAAAAAATTGTCTGGAGGTGGTTATTTCAAGATCATCAACCAGTCAGTACCAGCCGCTTTGAAGAACCTGGGTTATTCTCAAAAAGAATCTGAAGCGATCATTAAATATGCTACCGGATCTGCCTCTTTTGCAGGTGCACCATTTATCAATCACCAGACGCTGAGTGAAAAAGGATTCATTGCCGACGAGATCAAACGCCTCGATGCAGCCGCATTGACAGCTTTTGAAATTGGATTTATATTTAATAAATACACGTTGGGAGAAGAATGTCTGCAACGATTAGGCTTCACTCCGGAAGAGTACAATGACCATGAATGGAGCCTGCTGGAAGCATTAGGCTTCAATGATGATCAAATAGAAGCAGCCAATGATTATGTATGCGGAACGATGATGCTGGAAGGAGCTCCTTTATTGAAAGATGAACATTTGCCTGTTTTTGATTGTGCCAACAAATGCGGTCCAAAAGGACAGCGTTATATCCATGCACACGGTCATATCCGGATGATGGGAGCTACACAGCCTTTTATCAGCGGCGCTATTTCCAAAACGATTAACCTGCCCAACGAAGCTAAAGTGGAAGAAATCGCTGACTCCTATTTATTGAGCTGGAAATTAGGGTTGAAGGCAAATGCGCTGTACCGTGATGGTTCTAAATTGTCGCAGCCGCTGAGTAATAAAAGCGACAAGAAGAAGAAGACCGAAGACGGAAGTCAGAAGACCGAAGCTGAACAACCAGCGATAAGCGTCCAACCAGAATCAAATATCGTAGATCTTGGAAAACTGACCGTGGAAGAACTATTGGAAGAAGTACAGAAAAGAGTTCAGGCTTCTCCGGATACCAAGCTCAAAAGAAAACTGGCGAGTATTGTAGAACGCCGGGCTTTACCAGCCAAGCGCCGTGGCTTTACACAAAAAGCGAAGATCAACGGACAAGCTATCTTCCTGCGCACCGGTGAATATGGTGATGGAACATTGGGAGAGATATTTATTGATATGGCAAAAGAAGGCGCTACCATGCGCAGTATGATGAACTGTTTTGCCATCTCCATTTCTATCGGTATGCAATATGGTGTGCCATTAGAAGAGTTTGTCGACAAGTTTGCTTTCACCCGGTTTGATCCATCCGGTTTTGTAGAACATCCGAATATTAAATCAACCACTTCAATTGTTGACTTTATCTTCCGGGTGCTTGGATATGAATACTTAGGCCGTACCGACCTGGTGCATGTATTAGATAAACCAGAAGTGATGAATACCGGCGCTGATGAGTGGGATGAAGTGCCTTCCAATCCATTGGAATATGCAAAAGATCCTGAGTTGTCCAGTGTACGGGTTACTCCTTCATCAGGCAGCACAGCACCACAACCGGTAAAGAACCAGCGGGCCGCACAAGCAGTAAAAGCCGACAGTGGAATGGATGCAATGAATGCAGCTAATAAAAATATGCAGAGTGATGCCCCCGCCTGTAATGTATGCGGACATATCATGATGCGAAGCGGTACTTGCTACAAATGTTTGAATTGTGGTAACCAGGGTGGTTGTAGTTGAGTAAAACCCCTTTACTGAAAGGGGAAAAAAATGTAAAGGACGGCCCACCTACGCCACGGCTCCGGTGGGCAAGGAAAAACCAAATAAAGAAGGTACCCATTAAATTCATCCCGGCTGAGTGCCGGGATGTTTGTTTATGACGGTGTCCGTCTGACGAAAACAACAGGGCGCCCACCAGTTTTTTATTTACCCAAATGATTTGGCTGCGATCAAAACCACAGGATTCATCGTCTGATATCGCCAGCCCGGCGAAAAAGAACAGGCATCCTTCGAATAAATTAAACCCGGGATGATTATCTGTTTAGTTTGATGAAGAAATTATTTCATTAAACTAAAACCTGCTTTATGATCATCCAGTCCTCCTCCTGCCTGATGCCCAACCATTTACCAGGCAACCTGCAAAACGCTTACAAAAGGGTACAAATGATACCCACCCCTTCGGGAAGGGTAATTATACTTGGAATAAATAATGATGATCACCTTACCGTCTGGCTTTCTGATCATGGCGGGCTTACCGCCTGGAAACGGATAGCATTTAGGCTGGTTGATGGCACCATGCCGAAAGTCATCATGTTCGATCACCAGGTGACAGACGATGGAAAAACCGTTGACCTCCTGATGCTGGCAGAAGTGCAAGGCGTCAATGAAGTGTTTTATATGCCGGATGTAGCCACCATTGCTGATACGGAATACTGGGATCTGCTGTTCAGCCGTGCTGTTGGTTTAAAGATTGATACCAGTGGAGGTACATTCTCCGGTGTCAGCCTTGAGCTAACCAGGGAAAATGGGCGAAGCTTCATAGTATATGGAAAGGATAGCCAGGGTGGCCCGATGGCCTGCCGCTGCACCGCTGGCAAAGGAGAGCCGGTAGTAGAACAGATGATCCTGCCGTTACCCTCAGAACCGTTTTCTCTTGAAACATTCCGGATTATCTGCGGGCAACTGATGATGGAAGGTGAGCTTACAACAGTTTACTACTCAAACATCAGCTATACAAAAGATCAGTCGTCGGGGTTATGGGTCTTTACCAGGATACAACAGGGCCGTCCACCAGCATTTGTCAAAGAGCTTCACCCCCCACAGCCATTCCAGGTCGGATCCCTTATCAATGAGATCCGGGCAAAAGCCGATAGCGATGGACAGACCACTTTATGGATGAGCTATACATGGAACCTGGAATACCAGCGTATGGGCTTCTGTTACCTTACTCCTGGTATGACCCTGCAAACAGGCGTAGCCGAGGAAGCCTACTGTACCCTCACTAATTTTTATAACGGGCCTAAAGGACTGTTCGACGTTTACAACACCTCAGACGGTGAAACATTGGCGTACCAGATCGGGCTGCCGGAAAACAATGCTGCTGCTGACCCTGCAGCTATGTTCCTTATGCAAACAGCCAGCCCTCAATCCGTGCATGACGCTATATCTACACTGATCGCAGGTGATATCACCAGTTTCTGCGCCTGTGAATGTATAGATACTGATAGTAATCTGCCGGTTCGTCATATCCTGCTTTGCTCTAAGACCGGCCACATGGAACTGTTATCGCTTGACCCTATAAGCGAGCAATGGCAACCTTATTTCCTGCTTGATGGTGATGAGAAAGGTGTGACAGAAATAAATAGTTTCACGACCCGGTTAGTAATAAAAGATGATACCAATGCTCCGATGGTCAACTCCATGGTGACCATAAAACCAGAATACCCGATGCTGGCTTTTGTGGATGGTAAAGCAATTCACCTGAGTTCAGAAATAACGCATGCCATTTCCACGGATTATTCAGGCGAGATAACGCTGGTGTCTCTGGCCGATAACTTGTCCACACCCCGTTTTACCGTGGAAAGTTATGTAATGCCGGATGGGCCAGAAGCATTGATAGGTTTTCACGACCTGCAGGTATTGGCAGGAATGAAAGCGCAGGCCAGCCTGGAAGTTGATCCATCAACACCTGTAGTGGAAAAGCTGAAGAATGTAAAGAGCGGGACATCACTCAGGGATCAAAAAGGTTCAAACGGGCAATATGTATTTCCGCGGGACCTGGACCCTAAAACTTATGATAATGTATATACAGGATTGCAAAAATACCTTGAGGCGTACGACAGTACGCTGAAGCATGCTGTAAAAGGAAGAAGCCGGGATGCCACCCGGTCTTCGGCTGTAATACAACGCACCGTATTTAAATGGAAACAAGGTCACTTGCACGTAGAAGTGCAGGAGCAGCCACAGGTACTTCAGTTGGGTATACACCGGCTGCAAACTTTTGCCGGCACTAACGACGGATCGGGTTGGGGAGGTTACCTGGCTGATATCTTAAGATACCTGTGGACGGAAATAAAAGAATCCATTACAGTTGTGCTGGATAAACTGGAGGATGGCCTTTACCGCATTTCGGTATGGATTGGCAGTAAACTGTTGAGCTTTATTTTCGAACTAAGCTCGCAGGTGTTGGGAGTGATCGACTGGTTTTTTCAAACATCGCTGAAAGTATCCTTCGGGAACATGGTGAATTGGCTGGGTTATGTGTTTGACTGGGAAGACATCCTCAAGAACAAACAGGCTTTAAAACAGATCGTTACCATATTTTATAAGAGTCTGCCGGGTATGATGAAAAATGCGGGTTCGGGAGTACAGGACATGGCCCGGCAGGTGAGGGATTATATCGCAGCGCCGCCTGTGTTTAATGATAAAGCAAAAGCCATACTGGAGCAAAAAGCTAAAAGTGGCACCCCGGAGATGAAGGAGGAAACGTCTTTTTCAGAACCTGATGCCCAATGGGGAATGAGTAAGATGAAGGCCTATGCATCACACACTTCACTAAACGGGAAAACCAATGAGGATGGTCTGGGCCAAAGACTGGCAGGGATCTTTAGTAAAGAAAATGAAGAGTTGAACGAAGTGGCGAAGGCAATCGAAAAATATTTGTCTGAAACGGATCTGCATACAAAGTCATTCATTGAAATACTCACTGATGTTTTGAAAATAATAGGGACCGGGGCAGTGAATGCCCTGGAAACACTTGCCCTGGAGGCCGTAAACTTAATGGAGTTGCTGGCGGAGTTTTTGTGGCAGGTGCTGAATACACCTATAGAGATACCGGTGCTGACCAGCCTCTACGAAAAACACATTGACCCGGGAGGCACTTTTACACTCCTTGATTGCCTGTCATTGCTTGCCTCATGTGTATTTACAGCAGGAAATAAGATCGCATTTGACAAAAACCCATTTACACCGTTACAACTGGAGCGGATAGCTGTTGCAAAGAATGTGGAGGAGTTGATGGCGGCATTGGCCGGAGATAACCTTAGTATGCCTGATGGTGTATATCTTGCTGAAGGAATTTTGCAAATAATGACTGCTGTGGTAGGCAAACCCGTTTATGCCTTCTTTGTATTGAATGCAGAGTTTGCATATATGCTTTACCCGCAAGATCTGGAAGATTATCCTGAGTTTCATTTAATAATGCTTGGGGGCCTTCATATGTTTAATACACTTCCATTGGCAATGTTTACATTGTCAAAGGTGTATATGGATGAGGACAATAAAACGGCAAGAGTATTAAACGCTTCAGTGGTTTGTGCTGATATGGCTCTTGTATTTTCTTATGCTACAAGGGCATATATGATGAGATACCCTGAGCCGGAGCATAGACATAAAATGATTATAGCAGCACTGGCCAGTACAAATGTTGTCTGTGGAATTGGAAGTATTATTGTAACAGCCGTTGATACAGCGTTGTTTGTAAATGCTGCGGACAACCCACCTTCTCCGGATACCTGGAATTGGCTGGTGGCCGGGCCTGCCATACAGAATTTTTCAGCTGGTTTATTCATGCTAACAGAAGTGCAATGGTTTTTGATCAAAGAACCGAGAACAAGATTTCCTTTTATGGTTGCCAAGGTTGGATTTAGTGGTTTACAAGCTGTTGTTGGCACTGCAGTCGTGTTTGTCAATCTCAGTAATAGCACCGAACCGAAAAATATACCCCTGTACACTGGCTTGTAAGCGGCTTAAATTCATCCCGGCTGACTGCCGGGATGTTTTTTTAGTAAAGTTCCTATTCAGGGAAGGGTGAAAAATTCACCAGGTAAAAGAACATTTCAGTAGTAGTTCCCTTCTTCTTTGTAAGAAACAGGTATTACTTTCATGCTTTAATTAAATAGCTAACTATGAAAACCAGGATCGTTCTATTCTTACTTATCGCCAGTATCGTATTCCAGGCCTGCAACCGGGCGATGAGCCCTTATGAAGCAGCCAATAATCCAAGAGGAAAGCATTGCCGGGATATTAAATAACTGGCTGGTACAGTTGTGCCTTTGCCGGAAGTTTGGAACCATAGTAAAGTACATGGATCAAATGAAGATCCTGTTACCATAACTATAGTTTTCCCTAAACTCTTTTGGGGTGCAATTTTTCTTTTTCTTAAAAAGGCGGTTGAAATTCGAAATATTATTAAACCCGCAATTGTACGCCACTTCAGAAACCGATTGGGTGGTGTCTATCAGCAGCCTTGAAGCCTGGCCAAGGCGCAATTCCAGTAAACTATCAATAAAAGTAATTCCTGTTCTTGTCTTAAAGAACCGGCTGAATGACACTTCCGTCATATTAACCAGTTTTGACACTTCATTCAGGGTAACGTTCTTATGAAAATTCTGGTTCATGTATTCAAATGCTTTATCAATGCGCCGGCTGCTGTAGGAAAGTTCTGCATTGTTGAAAGTGGCATCCGACAGGGTATGCATATTCCGGGAAACGGAAAGATCATGCAGGATGGATAACAATTCCAGCACAGAATCAAATCCCTGTTTTTGGCTTAGTATCATCAGCCGGGGTGTGATCTGTTTGATGGTTTGATTTGAAAAGAGAATGCCTTTGGCCGACCGCTCCAGCATGCTGCGTATAAAACTCATTTGATTGCGGCGCAAAAATTTTTCATCAAACAGGTCTTTATGAAACTGGATAGTGATCTCCCTGATCTCCTTGTTCTTGCATTTATGGGTTTGCCAAAAATGGGGGAGGTTGGAACCTACTAGCACCAGTTCCAGGTCATCTATTTCAGCAATATGATCGCCAATGACCCTTTTGGCACCCTTTCCGTTCATGATGAAATTCAGTTCCAGCTCTTCATGATAATGCAGGGGAAAATCAAAAGCTGATTTGACCCTTGTAAACATTGTAAAGCAATCACTACTGGTAAGCGGGGTGATTTCCCTTAGTAT
>JBEBIF010000127.1:0-8634 GCA_040080515.1 Chitinophagaceae bacterium
TTCCAGGTTAGCTTCTTCTTCAAACCTTGCCCGCAATTCCAGCATTACGATCACTTCTTTACCATTACGTACTGCATTGATGAGTGCATTGATGATCTTGGACTGGGTGGCCAGCCGGTAGCAGGTTATTTTGATAGTGGTCACATCCGGATCAAAAGCAGCTTCCCGTATCAGATCGATCAATGGCAGAAAAGAATGATAGGGAAAATGGAGCATCACATCTTTTTCCATGATCACATCGGTAACACGGCGAACGGTGAGCAGCGGATGATCAAAGGGTTTCTTTCTGTTTCGTTTTTCTTTAAATACCTGGTCGGGAAAATCCATGAAGTGACGGAAGTTGTGGATACGTCCGCCGGGAATGAGATTATCCCTGCGGGAAAGGTTTAGCCGCCGTACCACGTATTCCAGCAAACCGGAATCCATTTCCCTGTCATATACAAAGCGGACCGGCTTTCCTTTACGGCGGTTCTTGATCCCTTTTTCTAGTTTTTGAATGATGCTGGTGGACACATCTTCATCAATATCGATCTCCGCATCCCGGGTCACTTTAAATATGTGCGACTGGTACTGATCATACCCGAAGTAGGAAAAGATATCGGGCAGGTTGAAACGGATGATGTCTTCTAATAGTATGATGTGATGTTCATCCGGATTCGGTGAAGGCAAAATGGTGAAGCGGCCCAGGGCACGGCTTGGAACTTCTATCAGCGCATATTTCTTTTTTAAAGCGCTTTCTTTTTTCCACATCACTACGGCGAGGTAAATGGATTTATCACGCAGCATGGGAAAAACAGGGATGTTCTCGATCATCAGCGGTATCACATCGGAGCTCACTTCTTCCTCAAAATGATTGCGGACAAAATGCTGCTGTTCGGTATTCAGTTCTTTTTCAGTGCGTAAAAAGATCTTTTGCTCATTCAGTTTCCGGGATACTTCTTCCCAAATGCGATTGAACTCACCCTGCTGGTTCAGTACAGTCATCTGTATCTCATCAATGATCTGCTGCGGATCATTTTCCAAATGCATGTTGGCTTTATTGCCAAACTGTATCATTCGTTTTAGTGTGGCTACCCGTACCCGGAAGAATTCATCCATATTATTGGAAAAGATGCCGAGGAACCGGATACGTTCCCGCAGCGGAACCGTGGGATCTGCCGCTTCCTGCAACACCCTTGCATTGAAGGCGAGCCAGCTGATATCACGGGCAATTGTTTTTCTTTTTATATGGGCCATGGTTGGTAGTCGTTAGTCGATAGTCGTTAGTTATTAGTCATTAGTCGATAGTACTCCTTCGCTAAAGCTACGGAGTATACGATAAAATTAATAAACGGGACAGAAGTACGCTATTAAATTTTAAGTAAGCAGCGGTCACGGATTCTGAAGAGCCGGAGACTGGGGGTGATATTTTGACATTTGTCAATGGTGGCGGGACGAAACTGGTTTATTTTTCTGAAAATTAATTTTATGAAACAACTCACCATCTTTTGTGCTTGTTTGTTGTCTTTGACAATAGCGGCACAACACAACAAGCATAAGCATTCTTTTTATCTGCAGGGTGGATACAGGAGTTCTCTTTTTATAAAGGAGAATGGTGGCCACCACCTTGTTTCGGAAACAGAATCACATCAGCATAAATGTATCGTCTTTAATACCGGGGTCCTGTTTTATGCGGCCCAAAACTGGAGGGTGGGTGCTTCCTTTACATACGATCATTTTGGTACAAAGCACCGGTCTGTAGAGCATAGTAACCTGAGCTACCTGCTGCGATGTGACCGGGTATGGAAAGAAAAAAGCAGGTACCTGTTATACTCCGGGCTGATGCTGGGAGTGAGAAAGACCAGGCGGTTTGAGGAGGAGAAGGAAACAGGAAGACAAACAGCTCCCGCATATCATGTCTGCCTGATAGGCGCTGAATATAAATTGATGAACCGGGTATTCATTGATGTCAATGCGGGGTATGGTGTTGCAGGAATAGTAAGTATAGGCGCAAAATTCAGGTTCTGATTGGAACGAGATTATTGTTTTAACTGGTTATCGATGATATTGCTAGTAGAAAACCCTTCCAGTATCGGGTTAATGACCACCCGGCCGCCATTGGCCATTACTTCTTTTGCACCCACTACCTGGTCAATGGTATAATCACCGCCTTTCACTAAAACTTCCGGCAGCAATGCTGTGATGAGTCGCAGCGGTGTATCTTCTTCAAAAATAACTACGGCATCCACCATTACTAATGAAGCCAGTATGATCGCTCTTGATTCCTGGTCATTGACCGGACGATTATCACCTTTCAATCTTTTCACGGAAGCATCTGAATTCAGACCAACTATCAGGCAGTCGGCTTCTTTGGCAGCCTGTGATAAAGAGAAAATATGTCCCTGGTGCAGCAGATCAAACACGCCATTGGTGAATGCGATCTTTTTACTCAATAGTCTCCATTGCGCTGCGTGCCGGACCATTTCGTCCAGTTTGAATATTCTTTGCGGTACCAGGTCAGCCCGTTTCATTTGTTTTTCTTTTATTATACCAGGGAATGGCTACAAAACTAATCAATCCGCCGATGAGTATCACGACAGTTTGTGCCAGCCATAATATCCAGCCAAAGGCGAGTGCAACACCGGAGTTGAGCCCGTACACCTGCATTGTTTTTTGTAAAAGATAAGCATAAGTGCCAATGCCTCCGGGAGTGGCTATCATACCGATGCTGCCGGCTGACAGCACGGTGAATGCTTCTTTGATACCATACTGGTTCGTTTCTTTTAATGCCATAAAACCAATATAGCCACCCACAAGGTATAATGTCCACATGCTGATGGTTAAAAAGAGGAACAACCACCTTTTTTTCAAATGCTTAATAGCGCTAACGCCCTGCCAGATGCTGCGCCAGATCTTTTTGAACAGGAGCAGGAGATCGGCAAACCCTTTTTTATTTTTGATCATCCAAATCGCCAGTGCCAAAATGATAAGACCGGCAATGATGGCTGTTACCAATGTGGAAGAGATCGTTTTTTCTTTTTTTTCACCGCCGGAATTGAAAACAGTGTCTATCAACTGGGCGTATATGTCAGGCTGAATGGCCAGCGTAATGCCAAATATTATCATCAGGCAAATGGCATCGATGATCCGCTCCAGTATAATGGTACCGATCAGTTTATCCGCAGGCACTTTTTCATAGCGGGCCAGTACGGTGCATTTCAATACTTCGCCAAGCCGCGGCACAGCCTGGTTGGCCAGGTAGCCGATGAATACGGCAAATACGGTATTGGTGGTGGAAGGTTTATAACCCAGTGGCTCTATCAGCAGTTTCCAGCGGAGGGCCCTTACTAAATGACTTAAAAAAAGGATTCCAAATACGGGTATAATAAGCCAGTACCTTGCTGTTTGTAATGCCAGGCGTATTTGTGATTTGTCTTCACTGGTAAGATCTTTTACTGACCACCAGACAAGGAATATACCCAGGCCAAGGAAAAAAGTGTATTGAAGTATGGTGCGGAGGCGCTTGTTCATCGGTAATAATAGAAACTGGATCTTTAGTGTTGCATAACTTTTGTAAATGTAAACCACCAAACTGCAAATCCCAATTCCTTTTAGTTTACTATCATGTTATCAATCAGTCGTATTGCATTTAAGAAAGCGGCTGCAAGGATCACCAGTTTTTGATGGCCATCCCAATCTGTTACCGTCAGCAATGTTTTGGCATCTGCTATTTCGAGATAATCGATCCGGAAGCCGGCATCCGAAAGCATAGTGGTGGCTTTTTGAAGAAGGGCAGTAGTGTCTCCCCGGCGCAGGTTCTCTTTAATATAAATAAGAGAGCGGTAAATAGCGACTGCCTTTTCCCTTTCTTCTTTATTCAGGCGCAGGTTTCGGCTGCTCATTGCCAGTCCGTCCGGTTCCCGCAGGGTGGGAGATACATTTACTTTTAAGCTGTCGTTCATGTGCAGCAGTTCTGTCAGCCGGGTGATGACCATGCATTGCTGGTAATCTTTTTGTCCCAGGTACAGGTTATCGGGCTGTACTATTTCCAGCAGGCGATGCATAACCATGCACACACCCTGGAAATGCCCTGGGCGAAATACTCCTTCCAGTCTTGTTTCTAAAAAACCAAGATCGTAGTGCCGTATCGCTTTTACGGGTTGTCCGGCATGGATATCAGGATATATCTCAGCTACAGTGGGCATAAAAAGCACATCGCAGCCGGCTGCTTCCAGGAGGGTAATATCTTTTTCAATGGTGACGGGGTATTTATCAAAGTCTTTAGGATCGTTGAACTGTGCCGGGTTCACAAAAATGCTGCTTACTGTTATGTCATTCTCTTTTTTGGAGTTTTCCACCAATGAAATATGACCCGGATGAAGGGCGCCCATAGTGGGAGCAAACCCGATGCTGTTATCTTTTTTTCGCTGAGCATCAAGCCATTTATGGAGATCTGCTGCCTTTTTAAATAAGATCATATTTTGGATAGCCTGAAGCTGTATTGTTTATGCCGATCTTAATTCGGCTTAAAATAGTTACCTTTGCCCGCCTTCCGAAAATTCAAACGGAGCGGCTGCACCTAAAAGGGTGTAAATTAAACGGGAAGCCCATGTCAGCAAAAAAAAGAATTTTATTTATTGCCAATGAGATGTCGCCCTACCTGGAGCTGACAGAGTTTTCAGAGATCGTAAACAAACTGGCTATAAAGGCAAATGACAATAACCTGGAGGTACGCTGTATCATGCCCCGGTTTGGTATTATTAATGAACGCCGGCACCGTTTGCATGAGGTGGTGCGACTATCGGGGATCAATGTGACCGTGGACAATGACGATATGCCCTTGCAGATCAAAGTGGCATCTTTACCCAGTGCCCGGTTACAGGTTTACTTTTTAGATAATGAGGAGCTGTTTAAAAGAAAATTCATTTTTCATGACGAAAATGAAAAATGGTTTGAAGATAATGACCTTCGGACGGTCTTCTTTTGTAAAGGGGCCCTGGAAACCGTGAAGAAATTTGGCTGGCCTCCTGATATCATTCATTGCAGCGGTTGGATGACAGGATTGATACCTGCTTACCTGAAAACATTGTACAAGAAAGAACCGGTATTTGCACATAGCAAAATTGTTTACACGATCGGTCAGAATACATTCAAAGAAAAACTGGGAAGCGGCTTTATAAAGAAAGCCCTTATTCATGCCAGTTTGAAAGAGAAAGACCTGGAGGTATATAAAGACGGAACCAATACAGCCATGTTTCGTGGCGGTGCCACCTTTGCAGATGCCATTACATTTGGTGCAGATAAAATTGAAAAGAAACTGGTTGATGAATTTTCTAAAGTGCGGGGTAAGAAAACATTACCCTTTAATCCGGAGGGAGATTTAACAGACTATTTACA
Source organism: Chitinophagaceae bacterium (assembly GCA_040080515.1). Classification (GTDB taxonomy): domain Bacteria; phylum Bacteroidota; class Bacteroidia; order Chitinophagales; family Chitinophagaceae; genus JJ008. The sequence continues at coordinate 5,377 of JBEBIF010000127.1, forward strand.
ACTGTATGGCGACCTTGCAGGCAAATAATCTCAACCTAATCAGAATATAAATTTACTTTGTGAAGAACAGACAAATCGTTTTATCATTTATAGCAATCGCTACCACGATTGCTATTGTGTTTTCAGCATGCCGGAAAATAAATGACGCAACAGAACTGGGTGGTGATCTTATACCCCCGGTAGATAATATCACCACTTTTGATACTATCGTTGAAGTACAAGCTTTTAATGACACGTTCGGATTTCTTACCGATTCTCAATACCTGGCCCGGTCGGAGGAACATTTTTTGGGGTTGATAAACAGTGATCCTTTTTTTGGTAAAACAGATGCCCGTATTTACCTGGAATTAAAACCTACAACGTATGGCGTTTATCCTTTTGCAAGAAAGGACAGTGTGAAGATCGATTCTATTGTTTTAGTACTCAGCTACCTGGAAACATACGGAGATACCAACACTGCGCAATCAGTAAGGGTGTTTGAACTGGATAATACAAATAACTTTACTTCGGATTCCGCTTACCTGATCCGTAAAGAGAATTTTACTTACAATACCGGGTTCCCGCTTAATCACCTGGGCATTCCGCAAACATTCATTCCCCGCAGCCTTAATGATACGGTAAAAGCGTTTCGGGATACCACCATCAACCAGCTCCGGATAAAATTGGATACCAACTTTGCCCGCCGCCTGTTTAATTATGATACCAGTAATGCGTATAAAGGTGATTCGGCTTTTAAAGCCAATTTTAAAGGATTTGCGGTGCGGTCAGAAACTACCGGTAATGCTGTAGTGGGTATTGATATGGCAGGTTCTAAACTGGCGATCTACTACAATCATCCGAAAGTGAATGGTGCAGGAGTAAGGGATACCACGGTCAATTACTTTTTCTTTACCGCTTTATCTGCAGCAGCACAGTATGTGAAACGGGATTACACAGGAACACCAGCTGAAGCGTCCTTAAATAACGGTGCACTGCCAGATCCGCTTTTATATATTCAAAATTCACCGGGTACTTTTGCGACCATTAAGATCCCCGGGCTCGATAATGTGAGTAACAGGCTGGTACACCGGGCTGAACTGATCTTTGAACAACTGTATGACATTTCGGACAGTACGTTCACGGCACCTGAAGCATTATATCTCGATGCCTTTGACAATACCATTACCGGTGATAAGAAATACAGGGCAATACCTTTTGACCTGGCATTTAACTTTGGTCAGCCAGTGAACCTGGGGCCATTCGGAGTAGTGCCATTGGTAACTAAGGACGGTTCCGGTAATACGATACGCACCTGGAAGTTCAATATTTCCCGTTATGTGCAGCATTTGTTTACTAAAACACAGCCCTTGTATGAAATGCGGGTATATGCACCCTTTACTGTGTCGAACAAATATGTGATACCAGCGCCTTCCAATGATCCTTCATCCATTTTCAACCTCAATCCTACAGTAATAAAGGGAAGAGTGAGGCTGATTGGTAATACAGGGCCCGGAGATACCAATCCCCGGCGGATGCGGTTACGGATCATTTATTCCAAACTATAATAGTTATCAAGATATGTTTAAAAGTCTTCCCGCCTGAGGTGGGAAGACTTTGTTCATTTATGCCCTCACCCTTATCTTTGCGTCCGCCTATGCTGTCCCGATGATTATCGGGAGGCGGCTATAACCCAAAATTTTTTTATACATGCCTTATTTATTTACATCCGAGTCTGTTAGCGAAGGACACCCCGATAAAGTAGCAGACCAGATATCTGATGCCCTTATTGATAATTTCCTGGCATTTGATTCACAATCCAAAGTAGCCTGTGAAACACTGGTGACTACCGGACAGGTAGTATTGGCTGGTGAGGTTAAGTCAAAAGCTTACCTCGACGTACAGGAAATTGCCCGTGGTGTTATCCGTAAGATCGGTTACACCAAGAGTGAGTATATGTTTGAAGCCAGCAGTTGTGGTGTGCTATCAGCCATACATGAACAATCTGCAGACATTAACCAGGGAGTGGACAAAAAGAAAAAAGAAGAACAGGGTGCCGGTGACCAGGGTATGATGTTTGGATATGCCACCAATGAAACAGAGCATTATATGCCGCTTGCACTGGACCTGGCACATAACCTCCTGATCGAATTAGCAGTTATCCGCAGGGAAAAGAATTCGAAGATGCCGTACCTGCGCCCGGATGCTAAAAGCCAGGTTACATTAGAATATGATGATAACAACCAGCCTTCACGTATTGATGCTATTGTGATCTCTACACAGCATGACGATTTTGACAGTGAAGCAAAAATGCTGGCAAAGATCAAAAGCGATGTGATCAATATCCTTATTCCAAGAATAAAGAGCAAGTATAAAAAATATGCAAAGCTTTTTAACAACGATATTAAGTACCATGTGAATCCGACGGGTAAGTTTGTGATCGGGGGTCCGCATGGTGATACAGGATTAACAGGCCGTAAGATCATCGTAGATACATACGGAGGCAAGGGTGCACATGGTGGTGGAGCTTTTAGCGGAAAAGATCCTTCCAAAGTGGACCGTTCTGCAGCCTATGCCACCAGGCATATTGCCAAGAACCTGGTAGCTGCAGGCTTGTGCAGCGAAGTGCTGGTGCAGGTTTCTTATGCTATCGGTGTGGCACAGCCCACCAGCATCAACGTAAACACCTATGGCACTGCTAAAGTGGAATTGAATGATGGTGCCATCAGCAAAATAGTGGAGACCGTGTTTGATATGCGCCCTTACTTTATTGAGCAGCGGTTGAAGCTGCGCAATCCTATTTATAGCGAAACGGCTGCTTACGGACATATGGGACGTAAGCCCGAGATAGTTGAAAAAACATTTACTTCTCCCGATGGTAAAACAGTAACAAAGAAGGTAGAATTATTTACCTGGGAGAAACTGGATTATGTGGGAAAAGTGAAGAAAGCATTTGGGTTGAAATAATGGCCTGCCTCCCCAAACCGCTCCGAAAGAGGGGCTTTAGACCCTGAGAGATTCATCATTCTTTCAGGGTTTATAATTTCAGTGTTTCTGTGTCTCAGTGGCAAATCATTTAATTTTGACAAGTGAAAAATTTCAGACATCAACAACGGCCGAAGAAAAGTTCGCTGGTCATTGGCCGGGCGGCAGTTATCACTGCTTTAGAAACCGGGCAGCAATTGGACAGGATTATGTGGGAAAAGTGAAGAAAGCATTTGGGTTGAAATAATGGCCTGCCTCCCCAAACCGCTCCGAAAGAGGGGCTTTAGACCCTGAGAG
>JBEBIF010000578.1:0-1867 GCA_040080515.1 Chitinophagaceae bacterium
CAACTGATCGATACGACGTCCTTCTGAAGGGTGTGTACTTAAGAATTCCGGCGGCTTCTGTCCGGCTGAAAGTTTTTCCATTCGTTCCCAAAGGCCAATCGCTTCCTGTGGGTTGTAGCCTGCCATAGCGGTCCAGATAAGGCCATAGCGGTCAGCTTCCAATTCATGCTTCCTGGAAAAGGGCAGCATCACAGCTACATTCGAACCAACGCCATAGGCCGTCATAAAAAGATTTTGTGTTTCCTGTGGTTTATTTGCAACCGCTACTGAAAGTGCCACTCCTCCGAGTTGTTGTAAAAGGCCGCTACTCATTCGCTGATTGCCATGCTGTAACAATGCATGCGATACTTCATGCCCCATTACCGCAGCCAATGCCGCTTCATTTTGTGTTACCGGAAGGATACCGGTATACACTACAATTTTGCCACCGGGCATACACCAGGCATTTACAGTTTTATCGTCCACCAGGTTATATTCCCATTTGAAACCAGCCAATTTATCAGTCATTCCTTTATCAGCGTAATAAGTGTCCACTGCCTTCGTGATGCGTTGTCCTACACGTCGTACCATTTCAGCGTCCCTGTTGTTGGACGTGGCCACCACTTTATTTTGTGATAGGAACGTTTGATACTCCTGCACAGCCATATTTTGTAATTCAGCTTCCGGTAATAATGTAAGTTGATTTTTCCCGGTCAATGCATTCTTGGAACAGGCTACGACAAAAGCGCAAAGGACAAAAAGCGTTGTGATTCTTTGTATCATTTCGGTGTTTTTTGCTATGATGAAATAGTAAGGTGCCTGCAGGCACCGTAACATAAATTATGCCGCAACAATTTAAGATTTTTTTTTATTTCTAATCCTGATGAAGGGAAGAAGAGTTTTGACGGCGCTGTTTTCGCCTGTCACGACCTTTTAATATTGGTACTTTGCTTTCATTCCCTTTTAATAAGCGGCCGATATTTTTTTGGTGCGTAAGTAACACCATCAGCGCTACAGCTATAGCAAATATCCGGTAGGCAGCATTATCCACATTAAAAATAACCAGTATGAAAATAGGGAATGCAATACTTGCCAATATGGAACTTAACGAAACAAAACGGGTGACGTATAAAACGAGGATAAAGATACCGACACAGCCGAGTGCTGTCAAAGGCGAAATACCTAACACCAAACCAAATAAGGTAGCCACACCTTTCCCGCCTCTAAAATCGGCCCAGATCGGGAAAATATGACCAATAACAGCAGCCAGACCTAACCCTGTTTGCAGATTTTGAAGATTAATATCATTGTCAGCATATTCAGGTAATAAAAGCGCCAGCTTTACAGCTGCAATGCCTTTTAGCATATCCGTTATCATAACCATAGTTCCCCAACGGGGACCCAAAACCCGGTATGTATTGGTGGCACCTGCATTACCACTGCCATAGTCTCTGATGTCTATGTCGAAGAAATGCCTGCTAACCCAAACAGAGGTGGGAATGCTTCCAATCAGATATGCCAGAACAATGAGAAGTAGCTCGTTCATAGAATCTTTTAGCCACTGCCTTTAAGGAGACAAGTGAACGGCAAAAATAAGCAAATTTGGTAACTGGTAACATTAATTTAATAAAGCGGAAATGATTTCTTAATGATTGAACCTTAAGGATATCCACTTGTTCCGCTCTGTTTTTTTGTTTAATTGTAAGCTGAATTCCCCGGCCACAGCCACTATAGCTGCCTCATCCTCCACCAGCAGTCCGCTAAGTAGCAATATGCCACCCGGCGCCAGTTGTGAAGCAAGTACCTGCAGATTCTCCAGGATCACATTCTTATTAATGTTCGCCAGTATAATATCAAAGCTCTCTCCCACCTCAGCCGTGTCCCCCTT
>JBEBIF010000128.1:0-8627 GCA_040080515.1 Chitinophagaceae bacterium
CTACGATAGTGTGTTGGGGACTCCGCGCTATGGTGAAGGAGCAACTGGTTCAGGTACACAAACATTCAGTGGTGGTGATTTACTGATCTTCCGTTTGCTAACACCTTCATCACCTTCAACTACTTTAAATGTAAGCCTGGGAGCTGGTTCGGATATGCAATTAGCAAATCTTAATGGTGGCGGATTAAATATGCAGCAGGCTGCACATACTTTATCATTAAATGGTAATACCCTTACTATGTACGGTGCCGCTATTTTTTCAGTAACCAATACAGGCACTATAACAGGCAGCACTACGTCTAACCTCGTAATTAATAAAACAGTTGGTGGTCAACCCATCGGCTCAATTGGATTTACCACAGGAGCACAGCAACTCAATAATTTTGATTATAATAGTAGCGGTACCGGAACAAATAATCTCACATTGCTTACTCCGTTGACAGTAAGTGGCAACCTTACCATGACAGCAGGTTTAATAATCGTTGGTGCAAATGATCTTGCCGTAGCCGGAGCAGCTACCGGGCTATCCACTTCTTATGTTCAAACAAACAGCACCGGTTCATTTATATTAAACAATGTGACTGCTGCACGTACTGCCCCTATCGGCAACAGCACCTACAACCCTCTTGTGATCACCAACAGCAGCAGTCATAACTGGACATTGCGGGTGGTAGATAATCTGAATGTAGCTGATCCGTTCTTTGCCTCTAATGTATTGAAAGCCGTGCAAAGAGAATGGCATATCACTCCATCTGTAAATCCGCCGGCAAGCGGTGCAGATATCATCTTTCAATGGGATGACAGCGATCCTACGCAAATAGGTACTTCGTATAACCCAGCCGAGAATGTGCAGGTATGGCATGAGATAATTAACGGAAGCCCTTATGGTGATGACTGGGTGGCGGCCGGAGTGTCACAAATAGCAACCGGGGCACCTGGTCCGGGTGTAAGAACAGCCACTATTACCGGGTGGAGCTGGTATTCACCATTCGCCGTTTCTAACATCAGCGGCCCACTCCCCATCAAACTCATCAGCTTCAATGCTGTTAAAATAAATGACGGTTTGGCCAAACTGAATTGGGAGCTGGCAGTTTGCTGTTCTCCTGATGCACGGTTTGAAGTGGAACGGTCAGCAGATGCCCGCAACTTTACTGTCTTTGCTTCGGTGTCTGGCAGTGCCACCAACCGTTTCTATTTATATAACGATACAAGGCTTGGCAAAGGCATCACCTATTACCGCCTGAAGATGACGGATGAGGAAGGCAAAGTAAGTTATAGTAAAATAGTGGCTATCGTAAATGATAACAGCGGATTGGTGATCACCAATGTGGCGCCCAACCCGGTTAGCGACAGGGCCTTGCTTACACTTAGTGCAGGTAAGTCCGGTACCGTATCTTTTGAAGTATATAACCTGGCGGGTGCGGTGGTAAAAAGATGGACGAGCAGCTTGACGGAAGGAACGAATATCATACCGGTGCCCGTGGGTGAGCTGGCAGCAGGTGTGTACCAGGTGCAGGCAACAGGACAAAATGCGAAAGCATTGGTGCGGTTCATAAAGTATTAAGCGGGGATATTCATTGACCTCAGTCTATATTTTCCGGCAGGGAGATTATAAATTGGGAGGCAGAAAGAAAGGCTCTATTTTTACGACACCATTCCTTTTCCGGACGAGATCACCAACCATCCACTTCCACAAAAGAGCATATAGCTGCAGATGTATTGTATTACGGCAGTTATAGTTTTTATTGCCCGGACGAATCAGCCCATGTGAAACTGATTGACCTGGTAAAAGAATATTGATAACGGGAATGTGAGTAAAATCAGCATAACCATTTTATTCATATTTCCTTAATAAACGACCTTCGGCGTTGGTGTACCAGCAACGTACATTTGCCGTTGGTTTTGAATCCACTCCTTTGTAATACTACATTATTGAGCTATTCCTGTTTACAGGTATTATTAATTCTATCTTTTTAAAAACTAAAAAAATCTCTTATGAGAAAAGTTTACGTTTTGGTAGCAATGCTGTTGTTAGGCACTGTTTCCTATTCGCAATTAGTGACATTTGATTTTGCCGGTATTGGAGGAGGTGAGGCAACTGCAAATTCCAATACGAACGCTACAGGGGTTCAACCCTCTGTTATTTCAAGGGGAAGTGGTGTTGCCGCAGGAGCAAATGGTGACCGGTTTAATTCTACGGGATGGGCTACAGCAGCAGCGGTTGATGTAAACGATTATGTTGAGTTTACAATAACACCACAGGCAAATTACACTTTAGATATAACCAGCGTTTTGGTATTGCATCAAAGATCTGGAACTGGACCTGTTAGTTTTGTTATCAGAACCAGCCTGAATTCTTATGCAACCGATGCCACTAATGTAGTTACCATTGCTGATGTGACAGCCACACAAACCTCCACTTTCACCTTCTTGTCAGCCATTAATACAACAAGCGCAGTAACATTACGCTTATATGGCTATTCATCTGAAGGAGCTGCTGGGAGCTGGGGTCCAGGTGATGGAGCAGGTAATGATATTGTAGTAAATGGAACCGCTACTTTGAACAGTTCTAATTCAAATACTTCAGATATTATATATAATACAGGGTTTACCGCTCCTGTCAACGTTAACTATGCTGCCTTCCAGGCAACTGATATTACCGACGTGAACAGTGTTGAGGCCGCTCAATTCACTATCCGGGATGGGGGAGCAGCAGCCGATGCAGATGGATTGGGTACGATATTAAATTCTATAACAATGTCTTTGTCCGGCAACGCTCTTATTCGCCGGGTGGCCTTGTATGATGGGGTTACTGAATTGGCCGAAGTAGCTTCAGGCGCCTCAGTAACTTTTTCCGGATTAACACTGACTGCACCTGATAATGGAAGCAAAACGTTTTCTGTAAGGGTTACCTACAATAGTACAGTTACTGATAATCTACAGTATTTATTTACAGTGACAAGTGCAACTCCTGATATAGCAGGTTCAATATTTGCAAGTGCTAATGCTGGTGGCGCTGCTTCGTCAGTCGCAGGAGATGATAACCGTATAGAAGTTACAGCAGACCGCCTGGCATTTGTTCAAAATACCACCACTCCAACAGGGACTAACGTGGCAATGGCACCAGCCCCTTCAGTTACTGCTAATGATATAAATGCTAACCGTGACCTTGATTTTATAGCAAATATTGATATTACATCAACCGGTACATTGCTTGTTACTCCTGTAACGGTTGCTGCAATTGCTGGTCTTGCTACCTTTGCAGCAATTACACATACTGTAGCAGGTACAGGATTCCAGTTGACGGCTGCTTCTGGCATATTGACCAGTGCAACAAGTAACCTGTTTGATATACAAGTACCTTCATCTCCCACCGATCATTTCCGTTCTGTAGGTACAGGCAACTGGGGTACTGCTGCCACCTGGGAATCCTCTGCTGATAATATTGTTTGGATCCCTGCAACGCTGGTGCCTGATGCAAATGCTAATATCATTACGGTTCGTACAGGACATGTGGTAACGGTGGCTGTTGCTGCCGGTGGTGATCAAGTAGTGGTTGAGTCCGGAGCTACTTTAACCCTGAACGCTGCATTTACTTTGGCCGACGGAGCTGATGCAACAGATATGAATGTTAATGGTACCGTTATTAATACAGCGGGTACACATGTTATCACAGGTGTACTTAGTTTTAACGGAAACAGTTTGTACCAGCATAACAGGAATGGCGGGACACTTCTTTCTGCCACCTGGGCGCTGACTTCAACTGCTGAAATAATTGGTAATACAACAGCTACCTCCCTGACAGCCGGTGCTAACCAATCTTTTGGAAACTTTGTTTGGAACAGTACTTCACAAACGGCTTCTTTGAATCTCGTAGGTCTGCTCTCTACTGTAAATGGTAATTTCAGAGTTCAAAGTACAGGGACAGGGTTGTTGCGTTTAACTGGAACAGCGGATCTAAACATGACTGTTACCGGCAATTTTATTGTTGAGGATGACCTGGATATTGATAATAATGGAACAGGTGTTTGTAATATCAATGTGGGAGGTAATTTCTCTCATACCGGAGGTGTTTTTTCCAGTACTGTTGATGTTGCTACAATTACATTAACTGGTGTCGCTAAAACATTCACTCAATCCGGCGGAACTTATACGGGAACAAATATTAACTGGATCGTTGGACCGGGCGCCAGTGTGACCTTGTTGAATAACTTACCCATATCAACTGGCAGATCAGTAACTATCAACGGTACTCTTGATGCTACCACTTTGCAAATCACTGGTGCAGGCGCCGTTGCGATTAACGGTACACTGAGATCTTCTAATGTAAATGGTATTGGTGCAACAGGCACACTGGCTAATGCCGGTGCCATTACATTGGGCGCTGCTTCTGTAGTTGAATTCAATGCAGCAGGTGCAGAAACTTTCACTGGTCGTGCAGACTACGCTAATGTTATTATAAACGGTGGTGGTGAAAAAACTCTGAATGGAAATGCCATTCTCAGTGGGAACCTTACGCTTACAAGTGGTAAAGTGGTATTAGGGGCTAACAATCTTACTGTAGGTGGTGCCATCAATGGTGCTACGTCTTCTAATTATATCGTTACGGACGGAAACGGTACTCTCACCCTTAACAATATTGGTGCAGGCGCCGTCACCTTCCCTGTTGGACCAAGCAATGCCTTATATCATCCGGCTACGATCAGTAATATCGGTACGGCAGATAATTTTTCTGTAAGAGTTGCATCAGCAGATCCTGCCTGTGCACCCGGCCAGTATGCTGTTAATGCTACCTGGGATATTGCTGAAGCTGTGGGTGGCGGTTCTGATTGCGCTATCACGTTAGACTTTACCGGTGCCACTACCGGCGTAGCTTATACTGCGGCAAGCGCACAAATGATCCATTGCACCGGTGCGGTGGCGGATTATCATAGTGGCAGTGTAACGGGTACCGTGGCTTCCGGCTCCGGCTTTACGACCTTCTCTCCGTTTGGTGTTTCTGGTGATCCGGTGGTACTGCCCGTTAAGTTTGGCAATGTAAGGGCTTACCAGCAAGGCAATAACATAAAAGTAGAATGGAGCAACCTGACAGAGGCCAATGTATCCGGTTACACTGTAGAACGCTCAACTGATGGTATCAACTTTACAGCGATGGGCGCTACGGTTGCAGCTGCAAGAAATGATGGTGGTGTGGCCAATTATTCAGCACTGGACCTGTCACCAGCCAATGGCATTAATTTGTACCGCATCCGCTCACTGGAGTTTGATGGAAAGGTATTGTACAGTGCTATCGTGAAGGTGAACATCAAAGATGGTGCTGCGGACCTGGTATTATATCCTAACCCGGTTACCGGCGGACAATTATCCATGCAGGTTACTTCCTTACCAAAAGGAACTTATGCGTTGCGGATATTTAATGCGGGCGGACAGCAGGTACAAAGCCAGGTGATCATTCATAATGGCGGTGCTGCGGCACAAGTGATACAATTGCCACAGGCGGCCAAGTCCGGATTGTATAGCCTGCAACTGAGCAGCGGCGATATGAAACTGACAAAGACCTTTATTGTTCGTTAATTAACCATGACACAGACAAATAAAAAGGGCCCCGGTAAAACGGGGCTCTTTTATTAATTGGAACGCTGATGACGCTGATAGAGCGGATTAATACGGATTTTTTTATTCTATCCGCTTTTATCCGCCTGATCCGCGTCATCCCCGCATAAGGCGGGGCAGGCAGCGATCCATTTACCCTTCAAACAATTTCGCCACACCAAATGCCGCACTTGCAGCCACCGCACCGATCAGCATTACCCGCAAAGCACCCCACCAGGGATTGATACCTGTGAGTTTGCTTTTGAAATATCCAAACACAAATAAACAGAGCAAGGTAACGAGTGCCGATATCTTCAGCGCTTCAGCAGAGGATTGTATAAAGAAATAGGGGCTTAAGGGAACCATGCCGCCCACCACATACGACAAGCCAATATTCAATGCTGATTTGGTGGCCCTTTTAGGATCTGGTTTTTCCAAACCCAGTTCATACTTCATCATGAAGTCCACCCATTGTTTCTTATCCTGTGATATTTCTTCTGCGGCCCTGTTTTGCAGCTCTTCGCTCAACCCGATATTGGCAAAGAATTCTTTGGTCTCTTCTATTTCCCGGTGACGAAGATGCTCTACTTCATAATATTCTCTTTTTACTTCACTGTTGTAATGGTCTTGTTCCGTTTTGCCCGCCAGGTATCCGCCCAATCCCATGGCAATGGAACCCGCGGCCACTTCCGCAATACCGGCAATGACAATAATGCTGGTGGAATCTACGGCACCACTCAACCCGGCTGCCAGTGCAAATGGTACAGTGAGGCCATCACTCATTCCGATCACAATATCACGAAGCGCTTCGCTGCTCTTCATGTGTTCCTCTTTGTGAGGATGATGGTCGTGGTGCAGGTGGGTGTCCATAGCAGTTGTTAGTTTAAAGCCTAATACAAAAAATTCCAAATAGCAAATTCCAAATCCCAAATTCACTACAACTTACAACACACTCAGCGATTTTCCGATGATCTTCACACAATCCATCACTTCTTCCTTATTGATCACCAATGGTGGTGCAAAGCGGATCTTATCACCATGCGTGGGTTTGGCCAGCAAGCCATTCTCTTTCAATTCCAGGCACAGGTCCCAGGCAGCGTCTTTATTATGATGTTGTATGATGATGGCATTCAGTAATCCTTTTCCTCTTACTAAAGCGATATGTTCCGATTGTAAGTTATTGAGTTCAGTTCTTAATAATTGTCCCATAGCAGCGGCATTCTCCGCCATCTTTTCCTCTTTCAATACGGCCAAAGATACAATGGCTACTTTACAGGCCAGCGGGTTGCCACCATAAGTGGAGCCATGCTCTCCCGGTTTTATCGTCATCATTATCTCATCATCACACAGTACGGCACTTACAGGCATCATTCCCCCGCTTAATGCTTTACCCAATAATAACACATCCGGACGAACATCTTCATGATCACAGGCCAGCATTTTACCGGTACGGGCCAGCCCCGTTTGAATTTCATCTGCTATGAACAATACATTAGCCGCTTCGCACAATTGTTTGGCTTTGGCCAGGTAGCCATCACGGGGAACGAGCACACCGGCTTCACCTTGTATAGGTTCCACCAGGAAGCCGGCCACATTCTTATCTTCCAGTGCTGCTGCCAGCGCTGCCGTATCATCATACGGAATGATTTTGAAGCCGGGCATATATGGACCGAAGTTCTTTTTGGCCGAAGGATCACTGCTGAAAGAAATAACGGTGGAGGTGCGTCCATGAAAATTGCCTTCGCATGCGATGATCATGGCTTTGCCTTCTTCAATGCCTTTTACTTCATAGGCCCATTTGCGGCAGAGTTTGATGGCGGTCTCCACTGCTTCCACACCAGTATTCATGGGCAGCACTTTATCATAGCCGAAATAATGGGTGATATAATTTTCATATTCGCCCAGCTGGTCATTGTGAAAAGCCCGGCTGGTAAGGGTGAGTTGTTGTGCCTGTTCGATAAAGGCCTGCACGATCTTCGGGTGGCAATGGCCCTGGTTCACTGCAGAGTAGCCACTCAGAAAATCATAGTATTGTTTTCCGTCCACATCCCACAGGTGCACGCCTTTGCCCCGCTGCAGTACCACGGGGAGGGGATGATAATTATGGGCACCGTACTGCTCTTCAAGATCGAGGTAGTGTTGGGTGGCGGGGGATAGGTTGATAGTAGTATTCATGATAGATAAACAGATGATAGATGACAGATGATAGTTTCTTACAGTTTGGAATGCACTATAGGCTCCCGGGTGTGGGGAGCAGGGCGGGGCATCTCATCGATGGTTGAGCAGATCGAGATTCTGCCGGAGGAACGATATGGATGATTGTTGTAAGATGCGGGTGAATTTCGTGCAAGGTACAAAAAGGCGGGGAGAAGAGCAAGCCTGGTTGGAGAAGAAGTAATTAAACACAGAGTGACAGAGGGTTAGAGTCTCACAGAGAAAGTGAAATTGGAAATCAATACCCTGTGTATCTCTGTATCTCCGTACCTCTGTGTTGAAAATACTTTTAAGACAGGCTCAATTCTTTTCTCCATGCAGGAAAGGCTTATATCTAAAGCTAAATGACCACGGCTTCTATTGATTACATTTGAAGAAGATTTGTCAGAGAAGGAGTCTGATAATGGTACTGCCAGTAAATTTCTTTATCAATAAACCCTAACATGTCTTACACCATTCCCGCCAATACCCGCATCGGTCATGTGCACCTGAAGGTCAGCGACCTGGAACGGTCGCTTCAGTTTTATCGTGACCTGCTCGGGTTTGAAGTGCAGCAACGATTTGGCGACAGCGCCGCATTTATTTCTGCCGGTGGTTATCATCATCATATCGGGCTGAACACCTGGCATAGTAAAGGAGCCGGACCTGCACCGGTAAGAGCTGCCGGTTTGTATCATACGGCTATTGTATATCCTGAACGAAAAGACCTGGCCATCATTGTCAAGCGATTGCTTGATGCAGGCTACCCGCTTACCGGTGCTTCTGATCATGGCGTGTCAGAGGCTATTTACCTGGATGATCCGGACCAGAATGGTGTGGAA
>JBEBIF010000129.1:0-8623 GCA_040080515.1 Chitinophagaceae bacterium
CCGTAAAACATTTAAAGCTCCTTACCAGAAGCCATTTCATGCTTACATCACCTGGATACTTTGTCCTCTTTTCGGCCATGCACCCGAGGGGTATTTCAGTCACCACATGGGCATGCACCATATTGAGAATAATATGCCGGATGATACCAGCAGCACTATGGCCTACCAGCGGGATAGTGTAAGAGGATTCTTAGCCTATTTCTTTACATTCATTTTTGTTGGGGTGATCAATACCATTCGTTATTTGTTCAACCGGAAAAGAAAAAAGTTATACCAGCGCCTTACTGCCGGAGAATATATTTACCTGGCTTTTTGCATTGCTATGTGTTTTGTAAACCTGAAAGCCACCCTGCTGGTTTTTATTGTGCCGTTGCTTTTTGCAAGACTGGTAATGATGCTGGGTAACTGGACACAGCACTCTTTTGTGGATGCAAAAGATCCGGAAAACCTGTACACCAGTTCTATCAATTGTATCAATACGGTGTACAATCACACCTGCTGGAATGACGGCTATCATATCATCCATCACCTGCGGCCGGGTATGCATTATACGGAGATGCCCGAGGAATTTTTGAAACGAAAAAATGAGTTTGCTCAAAATAAGGCCATCGTTTTTGATGGCATTCATTACCTGCATATTTTCACCTGGCTGCTTACCAAACGCTACGATAAGCTGGCAGACAACCTTGTCAACATTAATGGCACCACGTTTCAATCGAAAGAAGAAGCGATCGCTTTGATGAAAGAAAGGACGAGAAGGATAGCTCCCTGATCCACTTAAAGAAGACAACGATTAATTATTCTTCATCGGTACGATCATCTCAAAAGAGGGGATGCTGACATCAAACATTTTCTTGTTGGAAAGATTTTCCATCTGGTAAGTGCCGTTCATTTTGCCCATTTCGGTGCGGAGATTGCAACCACTGACGTACTGGTAGTTTTCGCCGGGCTGTATGGTGGGCTGCACACCAACCACTCCTTCACCTTCCACTTCCCGGTGGCTGCCATTACTGTCGAAAATAAACCAATGACGGCGGTGGAGCTTGACAGGAAAGGAGTTATGATTTTCCAGCGTAATACGATAAGCGAACATAAATTCTGACTGCAGCGGGTTGCTGTAGTCTGCCTGGTAAAATGTTTCCACACTCACCTTCATGCCTTCAGATATCATGCTCGTCATTTAGTAAAAATAAACAAAATAGGTCAGATATTTAAGCGGCTTTATTTAATGCATAAATAGGCCTTCAGGTCTTAATTTTGCGCCTGAATTCAAAAACTAACATATATGAAGATAGCTGTAGCCAAAGGTGATGGAATAGGGCCAGAGATCATGGAAGCAGTGCTTAAGATCTTTTCCGCTAATAAGGTACCCCTGGAATATGAATTTGTGGAAATGGGCAAATGGGTATTTGACAAAGGCTTTAATAACGGTATGACGCCGGAAGCCAAAGTAACTATTGAAGCATTAGGCCTGCTCTTTAAAGGGCCAATGGAAACGCCTAAAGGCAAAGGCGTGAAGAGCATTAATGTAACTGCCCGCAAAACCTGGAACACATTTGCTAATAAAAGAGATTTCCGAACACTGCATGGTGTGGATACGGTTTTTAGCAAAGCTGGTATTCCAATTGACATTACGGTGGTAAGGGAAAATATTGAAGACACTTATGGTGGCATTGAACATATGCTCACTCATGATGTGGCGCTGAGCCGCCGCTTCATCACCCGCCCGGGAAGCATGCAGGTGATTCGTTATGCTTTTGAAATGGCCCGTCAAAAAATGGCCAAACGTATCACCTGTGTGCATAAGGCCAACATCATGAAGATAACAGACGGCCTGTTTCTGGAATGTTTCCAGGAAGTGGCCAAGGAATACCCGGAGCTGAAATCTGATGACATTATTGTAGATGACCTGTGCATGAAATTAGTGACCCGTCCGGACCTGTTTGATGTATTGGTGCTCACCAACCTGCAAGGTGATATCGTTTCAGATCTGTGTGCCGGGTTAGTGGGCGGACTTGGCTTTGCGCCTTCGGCCAATATTGGCGATCATATCTCCATCTTTGAAGCGGTACATGGCACAGCCCCTGATATTGCCGGTAAAAATATTGCTAACCCTACTGCACTTTTATTAAGCGGTTTGGCCATGCTTCGCCATGTAGGCCTCACCGAAAATGCTTCTATCATTGAAAACGCCTTACTATACACTTTAGAGAATGGCATACATACCGGCGACTTCGGAGATAAAACAAAACCTTCGGTAAATACCACTCAGTTTGCTGAAGCCATTATCAGCAATTTTGGTAAAAAGCCGGACGTAGGTGCCCGGGAGATCATTCCTAACAAACCGGGTACGCCCACCCCATTAAGATTAGAAACCAACCCGATGATGATCTCCAAGGAAGGAGAAAGCGAAACAATAGTGGGTGTTGACCTGTTTATTGAAAGCGGGGAACAACCCTCTGCTATTGCTGATAAATGCAAACGGCATGCAGGGGTAAAATTCAACCTGATCAATATCAGCAACCGGGGCACCCAGGTGTGGCCTACTGGTTCGGTGTACACCAACCTGGTAAATCAATACAATGTTCGCTTTGAAAGCATTAACGATGAACCGCTGAATCAGCAGGATGTAATAGGCCTGTATGTAAGTATGAGTGGCAATTTTAAGATATGCTCATTTGAGTTGCTGAATAAATGGGGATCGATGAGAGGGTATTCGCAAGCACAGGGGCAATGATAGAACCGGGATTATTGAATTTTAAAAGATTTATGGGAAATGATACGGCTCATTTCCCTTTTTTAATTGCCTCTCAATTATGTAAATTACAAGCACAGAACTCTTTTATTTCCCGCAAATCCTTTTAATCGGAAAAAACTTAGTTCACTGATGCCTAAGGAAACAATAAAATATACTAACAACGAAGTGACCGTTGTCTGGAAACCCAATGTATGCATCCATTCCACTATTTGCTGGAAAGGGTTGGGCGAAGTATTCAAACCAAGAGAGAGGCCCTGGATACAAATGGATGGTGCCACCACTGAAAAGATCATTGAGCAGGTGCGCCAATGCCCCAGCGGTGCATTAAGCTATTACCTGAATGCAGAAATCACTCCTGAAGAACCCTCTGACAAAGTAGTGGCAGAAGCAGCCCAGATCCTGAAAGTGCAGGTAACCCCTGACGGGCCTTATCTTATTAAGTCGGAATGCCTGATCATTCATGCAGATGGCAAGGAAGAAACAAAAACGGGAACGGTGGCATTGTGCAGATGTGGTGCTTCATCCAATAAACCATACTGCGATGGAACACACCGGAAGATCGGATTTGAAGGATAACACTAATCAATAAGATGTAATCTTTTTGCCATCCCGATCCCTATTAAGACCACACCAAAAAGTATCACTACAAGTGGCAGCAGTACTTTTTTGTTCTCTTCAAATGCATTTCGTTGAAAAAGAAAAATACCTGCCAGGCAAAACCCGATGCCGGAAAGGATCAATGTCCATGGGTGGTTCATTATATCTTTTTGGTGTTTTTATAGCCATTCTTCAGCAGCCATTGCAACACTTTTTCCCGTTGGTCGCCCTGAACGATGATTTCACCGTCTTTTGCCGAGCCACCGGTACCGCAGAAGGATTTCAGTTTTTTTCCTAACTCTTCCAGGTCTTCTTCCTTGCCTGCAAAACCTTCTACCAATGTAACCGCTTTACCTGCCCGGTGTTTGGTATCTAACCTTACTTTCAATTTCTGTTGTGCCGGAGGCGGCGTCTCAGTATTGGAGCTTTCTTCTTCAAAAGAGAAGTTAGGATCGGTACTGTAAACAAATCCTCTTGTATCTGGCTTATTCTTCTTACTCATAATTGGCTGTTTCCATTTCCATATTCCCACATTTTCTCATTTTCACATTATTACCGCCTTCAAACTTAAATCCAAACTCCTCGCCTGGTGTATCAATGCTCCCACACTTACAAAGTCCACTCCGGTCTTTGCATACTCTTCTATATTATCAAGGTTTATCCCACCACTGGCTTCTGTTTCAATCCCGAAAGCTTTCGGGTCTTCTTTGATCAATTCCAAAGCTTCAACAATTTGCTCCGGTTTAAAATTATCGAGCATGATCCGGAATGCTTTACCCTTACCCATTGCAAGCACCCTTTTCACATCTTCAATATTTCTTGTTTCGACTTCAATTTTTAATCCGGGCTTTACCGTTTGTACATATAGAGTCGCTTTTTCAATGGCCTTTTCTATGCCACCGCAATAATCAATATGATTATCCTTCAGCATGATCATATCATACAACCCAAACCGGTGATTCACCCCGCCGCCAATTCTTACCGCTTCTTTTTCCAGTAACCGGAAATTAGGAGTCGTTTTACGGGTGTCCAGCAGACGTGTTTTATACCCTTTCAGCTTTTCAACATATTGTTTTGTCAGTGTGGCAATACCACTCATCCGTTGCATGCAATTCAACACCAGCCTTTCGCATTGTAAAATAGTATGCACAGCAGCTTCCACTTCAAAAGCCTTTTCGCCAAAGGTCATTACTTCGCCATCCCTTTTAAAGGGAGTAAAAACAACACCGGGTTCTTTGTATCGAAAAATTTTTTCAGCTACCTGCATACCGGCCAGGATGCCATCCTCCTTTATTTTCAGCACCGCTTTGCCACGGGCAGCAGGGTCAATGCTTGATAAGGTGGAATGGTCACCGTCACCAATGTCCTCCTTTAGTGCTTCATCCACCATGTGGTACAGTTGTTCATCAAAACTCATAGTTGCAAAAATAGTATTTCAGTATCAGCTTCTCTTTGATAAAGAAAAAGCCCCGTACTATCTGTATAATACGGGGCATTAGTATATTGTTTTTACAATTTTATTCGATAGCCTGGAACCTGATCTCTTTCACCACTTCTCTTCCGTTCTTTACCTTCATAAATACATTGGTGCGAAAGTTTCCGGCATTTGTTTGCAGGGTGCCAATACAGAAGTGACCGGTAGGAGCATCGCCTTTATGCTTCAGCTCAAACCCTTTTACACCATTGTTGTCAAAAAAATCTTTTACGATCAGCTGGGCTTGTGCTTTACTGTAGCTGTCACTTTTATCAGGAAGTGTAAGCTCGATATTGTCATCAAAATATTTTGCCAGTTCAGAAGAATTTCCAGAGCGTAAAGCACCGATAACATTATCAATAGTGCTTTGCGTGGTAAAAGAAGAAACCAGGAAAACGGTTCCAAGCAGCAGGGTGGTAAATAAATGTTTCATAACAAATTTGATTTTCACAGGTGTATTAATCTAAAAACATGCCACAGTAAATGTGGGGTTTTATTGCCTACTAAAGTACTAAAAACCAGCATTTTTTCTTCATATATGGCTGACAAATAGGCTTTTTGGGTGTAGTTTTACAGGGTGCGGACTGGTATTGTTACCTGGAAATGCATGATTTTATACACAAAGTAAACTGTTGCTAAAAATGTCACAAAAGAGAGCTATTCTCGTCATCATGGACGGGTGGGGATTGGGGAAAGTTGCTTCAGCAGACGCCATTCAGAACGCTAATGTACCCTTTACGAAGTCTTTATACTCCAAATACCCAAACACAACCCTCATTACTTGCGGAGAAGCTGTTGGCTTGCCGGATGGGCAGATGGGTAATTCGGAGGTCGGCCACCTGAATCTGGGCGCCGGCCGGGTGGTGTACCAGGAGTTGCAACGGATCAACGTGGCAGTAAGGGACGGTTCTTTTGCAAAAAATGACATATTGCTGAAAGCTATCCGGTTTGCCAAATCAAACCAAAAACCCCTTCATCTTCTGGGGTTGGTAAGTGATGGCGGTGTTCATTCTCATATCAATCATTTAAAAACCATCGTGGATGTTTGTAAAGCGGAAGGACTGACCGAAGTTTTCATCCACGCTTTTACTGATGGCCGTGATTGTGACCCTAAAAGTGGGTTGGGCTTCCTGGTGGAGCTGCAACAGCACCTCAACTTTTCGGTGGGAAAGATCGCTTCTGTAAGTGGCCGCTATTTTGCCATGGACAGGGATAAACGCTGGGAACGGGTGAAACTGGCATACGATGCGTTGGTAAATGGCTTGGGAGAAAAAGCTACTGATGCCATTGCAGCCGTAGAGAATTCATATGCCAAAAACATTACCGATGAGTTTATCAAACCAACGGTCATACTGGATGAAGGGCAGCAACCATTAGCCACTATTAAAGATGGCGATGTGGCTATTTGTTTCAATTTCAGAACAGACCGGTGCCGGGAAATAACCCAGGTGCTAACGCAAACGGATTTCCCGGAATATGCCATGCAAAAACTATCGCTGCATTATACCACCATGACAGAATATGACAGCACTTACAAAGATGTACATGTTGTTTTTGAAACAGATAACTTAAACAACACCCTGGGAGAGCTATTGGAAAAAAATGGACTGAAACAGATCCGGGCTGCAGAAACAGAGAAATATCCTCATGTCACTTTCTTCTTCAGTGGTGGCCGGGAAAAGACATTTGAAGGAGAAAAAAGAATAATGGCGCAATCGCCTAAAGTGGCCACTTATGATCTGAAGCCGGAGATGAGTGCTTATGAGCTAACCGATCTGCTAATCCCGGAAATTGAAAACAAGACTGCCGATTTTATTTGCCTCAATTATGCTAATGCAGACATGGTAGGCCACACCGGTGTTTGGTCAGCGGCCATTAAGGCTGTTGAAACGGTGGACAAGTGTGTGGAGCGAGTTGTCACAGCCGGATTAGCAAATGGGTACACTATATTCCTTACAGCAGATCATGGCAATTCTGACTATATGATCAATGAAGATGGTACGCCTAACACCGCCCACACATTAAACCCGGTGCCGCTGTTCATTATTGACAACAACTGGAAAGGAACTGTCAAACCTGGCAAACTGGGCGATATTGCTCCTACGATTCTAACGGTGATGGGCCTGCCTGTACCTTCTGAGATGACAGGGAATATTCTGACTTCCAACGCTTAACTTTATACCCAAACCATACTTATGTTTAGAAAAGTAATGCTGGTATTACTGGCCGCACTGGTGGTCATCCAATTCTTCCGTCCTAAAAAGAACAAATCAGATGGCCCACAGCCCAATTATATCGGCAATGCATTTGCTGTACCTGCAGATGTAAAATCTATCCTGGCCAAAGCCTGTAATGATTGTCATAGTAACAATACCCGCTATCCCTGGTATTCAAATTTTCAACCGGTCCTCTGGTGGTTGAATAATCACATTCAGGATGGAAAAAAGGAAATTAATTTTGATGAGTACTCTAACCGCTCTTTACGTTATCAGTACCATAAAATGGAGGAAACAATAGAAATGGTGAAAGAAGGCAAGATGCCTATCAACTCCTATACTTGGACGCATAAAGATGCTAAGCTGACCACAGAGGAGAAAACCAAGATCACCGGCTGGGCCCAATCAGTAATGGACACCTTAAAAGCCCGGTACCCTATTGATAGTCTTATCAAAAAGAAACAATAACATATCTTTGTCTGTCATGTTTGTATTGTGAAAAACCTTCATTTAAAAATTGCAACTTTTGGTTTACTCCTGTTAACAGCATTTCCGCTGCTAACTACTTTTCTTTTACAGGCACATCAAAAAAACATACAGCATCAAATGAAGGAGCAGCTTGAGAAAAAGTTGCTGCTTACCATTACAGTAAATAAAGAAGATGTTCAATGGGTAAAATCTGGAAAAGAAATTTTGCTGGGTAACCGGATGTTCGATATCAAATCGTACGAACTCAGGGATGGATATTATACATTTACCGGCCTCTATGATGATGATGAAACCTTATTGCTACAACAACTGCGTGACAGCCAGCAGAAAGAAAAAAAGACCGGAAATAAGTACCTGGTACAATTGTTTCAACTTTTACAAACCCCTTGCGAAAGCCTGCAACCGTATATTATTTCTTCCAGCCCGGATGGCATGCTGCAATATTATTCAGACCGATCCAGACTCCCGTCTCTCTATTCAACCATATTAACACCTCCTCCACAGTTTTGATTCTGTTTTTTAGTAGTAAATAATCAATTCTGTAATCCAAAATAAAGATTTATGAGAAAGATCGCATTGCTTTCTGCATTGCTGTATATATCTGCGTATGCATGTGCGCAACAAGATACCACTGATGAGAAGAACCTCGATGAAGCGGTGGTATATTCAAACAAGTTTGTAGAAAAGAAAAAGAACCTGGCACAAAAGATCGACATTCTCAGTGCCCGCACTATTGCAAAATTCAATAGCCAGAATACCGGTGATCTGCTGATCAATTCCGGAAATGTGTTTGTTCAAAAAAGCCAGCAGGGAGGCAGTAGCCCGGTCATCCGGGGTTTTGAAGCCAGCCGTGTTTTATTAGTGGTGGATGGCATCCGGATGAATAATGCCGTTTACAGGGCAGGTCACTTACAAAATGCTATTACCGTTGATCAGAATATACTGGAACGGGTAGAAGTATTATATGGCCCGGCCTCTACTATGTATGGTAGTGACGGGCTGGGTGGTGTATTACACTTCAGAACGAAATCTCCGCTTCTGACAACGGGTGATAAACTTCGGGCGACGGGTACAGGGTTTGTCCGGTAC
>JBEBIF010000579.1:0-1864 GCA_040080515.1 Chitinophagaceae bacterium
CATACAAACAATGGTTTTCAGGACTGAAAAAGAAAATGAGTTCATTGAAACATATTCTGCAGATCATACCGTTTATGCAGTATTCAAATCTCAGAGAGGAAAAGGAAGTTTGGCGTGGACTTGTTCTACCCCGGATCAAATACTGGTTTCTGGTTTAAACACACAGGTTGCCAATATAAATATTACTGAAAGATCTGGGGGTGATCTAAAAACCATGCGTTTAGCCCAGTCCTGTAACGGAGAGTATTCCAATTATTTTGGTGCAACAAGTGCTGCCCAGGTGGCATTGGTTTTAGCCGCTTTTAATGCAACGCTTACCCGTTGTAATGGTGTTTATGAAAAAGACCTGGCATTACACCTGAATCTTATTGCCAATACAACCAGTGTTATTTATTATAACCCGGCAACTGACCCCTATTCAACTACATTAAGCCAGTGGAATGCACAATTGCAATCAACATTAACTTCGGTTATTGGAGAAGCCAATTATGATATCGGGCATATGTTCGGTGCTTCTGGTGGTGGTGGAAATGCAGGCTGTATCGGTTGTGTTTGTACAAATGGTTCGAAAGGAAGTGGTATCACTTCACCTGCTGACGGGATTCCACAGGGAGATAATTTCGATATAGACTATGTTGTGCATGAGGTTGGTCATCAATTGGGGGGTAATCATACTTTTTCAATGAGCAATGAAGGAACAGGTGTGAATAAAGAAGTAGGTTCCGGTATCACCATTATGGGTTATGCTGGTATCACCAGCCAGGATGTAGCTCCACATTCTATTGATATATTCCATCAGGCTTCCATCGCCCAGATCCAGGCCAATCTGGCAAGCAAAACATGCCCTGTAACTACCGTTATAACAAATGCAACACCCGTAGTTGCTGCGCTTACTAATTATACTATTCCAAAAAGTACTCCATTTGCACTAACCGGTTCGGCTACTGACGCCAATGCCGGCGATGTGCTGACTTATTGCTGGGAGCAAAATGATAATTCAACAACAACAGGAGCAAGCAGTGTGGCAAGTGCAACCAAAGCAACCGGACCTAACTGGATATCATTTAGTCCTACAACATCTCCAATAAGATATTTTCCAAAATTATCAACTATTCTTGCAGGGGCACTGATAAGTGGTCCATTACCAGGCGGCGATGCTGGTGCAAACACCGAAGCATTAAGTTCAGTTGCAAGAACGTTAAATTTCAGGTTAACAGTCAGGGATAATGCCCCTTATAGCTCTGCTGCCCCGGTTTCTGTTGGTCAGACACAATTTGCTGATATGGTTGTTACCGTTAATGGCACTGCAGGTCCTTTTGCAGTGACATCTCCCAATACTGCGGTCAACTGGGCAGCTAATTCTGCACAGACTATTACATGGAGTGTAAACTCTACCAACCTCGCACCAGTTAATTGTACCAATGTAAAAATTTCTATTTCTACAGACGGAGGAAATACCTTTTCCGCATTAGTAGCCACTACGGCAAACGATGGTTCTGAAGTTGTAACAATTCCTAATACACTATCGGCAACTGCCCGTATTAAAATTGAGGCGGTTGGAAATATTTTCTTTGACATATCAAATACCAACTTCACCATAAGTGGAGCTGCAGCCTGCGGTGATCCGACAGGACTTGCCTCATCCCCCATTACCAATACAACAGCAACAGTTAGTTGGTCTGCATTAAGTGGCGCTAACAACTATGATGTGGACTATAAAACAAACGCATCAGGTACATGGACCAATGCAGCAACTGCGACAACTTCTCTTTCCGTCAATTTAAGTGGTTTATCTGCAAGTACCCTTTACGACTGGAGAGTAAGGGCGAATTGTACCGGCGCAACAGGTGCGTATGCACAGGCC
>JBEBIF010000580.1:0-1838 GCA_040080515.1 Chitinophagaceae bacterium
CGACCCTAAAGGGGTCAAATATGAATAACTCTGGGTGAAACCCGGGGATAGGGGGATGGGGGTGATGAATAGCCCGCAGGGTCCTGTGGACGAACAGAACCCCGAAGAGTGCGATCCGCCACGGCGGACAGGCAGCAACAAAGCTGATCAGGGAACTGAAGCTGATTACAAAAAAAATAAAAGAAAATATAGAGTATGAACCGCAAACAATTTGTATACAACGACTGGAGAGCAGACGACGACGATGACAAAGAAGAACGTCCGAAGAGCGACAGTGAAACCGGCATGTTCAACAAAAAACTCGAACGCTATTTCTTTGAAAAAAGGGCCGTGTACCTCTGGGGTGTGGTCGATGATAAAAGTGCCAAAGACATCGTCAGCAAATTGCTGCTGCTGGATGCAGACAAGCCAGGAGAGGAGATCAAATTCTATATCAACAGTCCGGGCGGGGTGGTAACCAGCGGCATGGTGATGTATGATACCATGCAAATGATCAGTAGCCCGGTAAGTACGATTTGTATGGGACTGGCAGCCTCTATGGGCAGCATCTTGCTGAGTGGAGGCAAAAAAGGCAGCCGTTATATTTTTCCGCATGGGGAAGTGATGATCCATCAGCCATCGCTTGGGGGATATATTCAAGGGGTTAGTGCTGACCTGGAGATACAGGCTGAGCAAACCCGGCGGGTAAAGGAAATAGGGGCTGGTATCCTGGCCAAAAATTGCGGAAAGACGGTGGAGCAGATCATGAAGGATTTTGACCGGGACTACTGGATGGATGCCCAGGGCGCTATTAAATATGGCATAGCAGATAAACTCATAGAAAAGCTCTAACAAGCTGATAATAAATTGATAAGGCCTGCCCGGATACCCTGGCAGGCCCTTTTATTAAGTTCTGTTGAAATAAAACCGTCCTTCTCAAAGTCGTTTTATAATTTTGTACGTTACGAATTCGTTTGTACTTCGTTATACCTTAAGAAAATATGGCAAAGAATCCTTTACATTGTTCGTTTTGTGGCCGCAGCCGTGATGAGGTAAAGATCCTCATTGCCGGCCAGGAAGGGCATATTTGTGAAAACTGCGTGGAGCATGCCCGGGAGATCATCGACCAGGAACTTACCGTTAAGGATGAAAAAGGCACCTCCTCCTTCAAACTCAATGTAAAGAAGCCGATAGAGATCAAAAAATTCCTGGATGAATATGTGATCGGCCAGGATGAGGCCAAGAAAACACTGGCCGTGGCCGTGTACAATCACTACAAACGTTTACAGCAACGAAATAATGAAAATGCAGCTACCGCCACCAACGATGTGGAGATAGAAAAGAGCAATATCATCATGGTGGGTGAAACCGGTACGGGCAAAACCTTACTCGCCAAAAGCATTGCACGCCTGCTGAATGTACCATTTACCATTGTGGATGCCACCGTATTTACAGAATCCGGTTATGTGGGTGAAGATGTGGAGAGCATTCTCTCCCGGTTGCTCCAGGTGTGTAACTATGATGTGACGGCGGCTGAAAGAGGCATTGTTTTCATAGACGAGATAGATAAGATTGCCCGTAAAGGAGACAACCCTTCCATCACCCGTGATGTAAGTGGCGAGGGGGTGCAACAAGGTATGCTTAAGCTGCTGGAAGGTTCTGAAGTGCTGGTACCGCCACAAGGTGGACGCAAGCATCCCGAACAAAAATTAGTAAAGATCAATACCCAAAATATTCTCTTTATCTGCGGTGGCGCATTTGATGGTATTGACAGGATCATTGCCCGCAGAGTGCAAACCAATACAATTGGTTTTAATGTAGATAAAGAACTACAGGAAGACATGAAGAAGAACATGTTG
>JBEBIF010000581.1:0-1856 GCA_040080515.1 Chitinophagaceae bacterium
GTATAATGGGAAAATGATCGCTCCGGGAACCAGGATCAAAAAAGGCAGTGTGGTATCGCTGGTGCTGGGAGATGGAGTAGGGGAAAAAGAGTTTGCCGTGCCCGATATTACCGGAATGCTTTTTAGTGATGCAAAGGAAATGCTGGAAGACCATGGAATAATCATCGGGGCGATAATGGCAGATGAAAATGTAACGGACACGGCCAATGCCTGGATAAGCCGGCAAAACCCCGAACGGTTTGATGACGAAAAAAGGCTGCTGCGTATCCGTTCCGGACAAACAATGGATGTGTGGCTGCAGAATGACCGGCCGGCAGACAGTATCCGGAAGAAACTGAACCGTCCTTTGCCCAAAGACCCTGTGGAAAAGGAAGAAGGCAATAAGGAAAGCGATTATTAATTTTCAGAATACATATCATGCAAAACATTACTGTAGAAGAATTAAAAGCCCGGATGGATGCCGGCGAAAAATTAAACCTGTTTGACTGCCGGGAACCACATGAGTATGCCGAATTTAATATCGGCGCCACCCTGATCCCGCTGGGCAGATTTCAAACCATGCAAATTGATGAGCTGGAGCCGCTCAAAGAAGAAGAAGTGATCATCTATTGCCGTAGTGGTAACCGTAGCGGGCAGGCCTGCCTGTTGCTGGACACTATGGGTTTTAAAAATACTAAGAATGTAGTCGGTGGTATGCTGGACTGGCAGGCTAAGTTTACAACTACGAAGTAGGAAGTAAGAAATACAAAGTAAGAAGTAAGAAGTACAAAGTACGAGGGAGGCCTGCTCCTTCGTACTTTGTACTTCTAGTTATAACCTTAGATTTACTCCGATCATAAAATTCCTTCCGGCCATTGGGAAATAAAAATTTTCCGTGGTTGTAATGCCACCAGCAAAATAGCTGTAGGTATAACCATTAGGCTCGTATTTCGTTCCCCAGAGATTATTTACCTGTGCCATGACCGCCAGTTCTTTTAGCCATTTCTTTTTAATGGAATAGCTGGCTCTCAGGTCTTGTGTAAAAAAGGCATTTAATACACGGCTGTCATTTGAAGTGTTGTCTAAGTATTGTTTGCTTACATATTTGTTCAGCAAACTCAGCGCTCCATTCTTTACCGGTATAAAGTTAATACTGCCACTGCCAACAACAGAAGGGGAGTAGGCAATATCCGTTTTTTGGAAAGCGGTAATCTTTTGTCCGCCATTATCATAATCATCAATGTACTCTGTAAAGTTCAGCACTTTGTTCTGGCTCAGTGCCAGGTTCGCAGCTACATTCAGCCAGGGATAAATTCTTTTAGTTCCCTGTAGCTCTATTCCTGCACGGTAGCTTTCTGGAATATTCGTTCGGGTGTAGGCGCCCACATCATTTATTTTTCCTGTTAATACCAGTTGGTCTTTATAGTTCATATGATAAAGTGTTGCTGACCAGGAATACCGGCCTGTATTTTTTTCAACACCCAATTCTATATCATGTAACCGTTCTGGTTTTGGTTGCTGTGCAATACTTGCTTCAAAGTCGTCCCGGTTTGGTTCTTTGTTGGCAATACTATAGGACAGGTATGCTTTCCAGTTGTTCTTATTATAGTTGATGCCTGCCTTTGGGTTAAAGAAGTTAAAGAGGTTGTTTACATAGAGTGTTGGGTTTTCACGAAAGCCATCCATTGTATAATTTACACGGCGGAATTGCAGATCATAAAACAAGTTCCAGTTGCCGGCCAGTTGTGTTTGTTGTTTCAGGTAAATAGTAAAATCGTTTTTCAAAGCATCCAGGTCATACCAGTTCTTTATGGAGGTAAGACCATTAGCGGCCCAAATCACTTTTCCAAAATGGTTGCCATCATACCGGGTGTACC
>JBEBIF010000130.1:0-8578 GCA_040080515.1 Chitinophagaceae bacterium
GCGTAAAGTATTGAAGACTCCATTGGAAGATCTCGATCTGTCTGTTCGTGCCTTTAACTGCTTAAAAGCTGCTAAGATCAACTCATTGAGCGAACTGGTACAATACGAGCAGGAAGACCTGATGAAATTCCGCAACTTCGGTCAGAAATCACTGGCTGAGATTGAGCAGGTGCTGACTGAAAGAGGTCTGCATTTTGGAATGGACCTGATCAAGCTCGGTATTGATCCAAGTGAATTCTAATTTAAATGTGGAAATGTGAGGATGTGGGAATGTGAAAATTTCCCACTTCTTTACAAACTCCTGAAGTTCTTTTATAATAAGTAGGTTGTAATTCCTGACACGGTACAACCGAATTTTTTAACCAAATGTAGAAAGAAGATGTGAGGCAAAAAGGGGATACCCATTTTCACATTTTCACATTTCCACATTTTCAAATTAAACAGTCATGCGTCACGGAGACAAAGTAAAAAACCTCGGCAGAAAGAAAGCACACAGAGATGCTTTATTGATGAACCTGGCCTGCCAGTTGATCGAACACAAAAGAATTGTAACTACTACCGCTAAAGCAAAAGCGTTGCGGGTATATGTAGAACCATTGATCACCAAAGGAAAAGATAACACCACACATCAGCGGAGGATAGTATTCAGCTACCTGCAGGACAAAGAAGCAGTAAAAGAACTGTTTAGCACTGTAGCCGAAAAAGTAGCCGGTCGTCCCGGGGGATACACCCGTGTCATCAAACTGGGTGCCCGTGTTGGTGACAATGCGGAAACAGCAATGATCGAACTGGTTGATTTTAATGATATTTACGGTAAGGGTAAGGGCGAAGCGAAAACAGCTGCCAAAAAGACCCGCCGGGCCGGTGGAGCAAAAAAGAAAGCGGAAGCGGCCGAAGCAGGAACAGAAGAAAAAGCTACAGAAACGAAGCCTGCCGAATAAATACTATTCTGGATAAATAATTAGTATGACCCTGCAATTTGCAGGGTCTTTTTTTTATATTTAACGATTCTTAAAATAAAAAATAACAAATGAAAAAAGTACTTGCTGTTCTTACAGGGCTTTTCACCTTTTGTTCCGTTGCAATGGCGGCAGATCCGGAAGATTCGCTTCAGCTAATGAAGGAACAAATGAGGATCATGGATTCTATTGAAGGGACACTGCATTATAAAACAGGAAAGATCGAATTAGGAAATGGCGTTGCCAGCATTAATGTGCCGGCAGGATTTAAATTCCTGGAATCAGCAGAAGCAAAATATGTAATTGAAGACCTATGGGGTAACCCTAAAAGTGCTGAGGCACCGCTCGGGGCTTTATTTCCTGCTTCCAGCGGGGCCACTGATCCCGGCAGTTATGCCTTTATCATTCAGTTTGAGGATATGGGATATGTAAAAGATAAGGATGCCGACAAGATCAAATACGATGATCTCTTAAAAACATTAAAAGAGGAGAGTGCAAAGGATAATTTAGAAAGAGTAAAAATGGGTGCCTTTACCATGGATCTTCTCGGCTGGGCTTCCCCGCCTTTTTATGATAAAGAAAGGAAGGTGCTCCATTGGGCAAAAGAATTTTCTGTTCCCGGGCAGGATGAAAATACACTGAACTATGATATCAGGGTTTTGGGAAGAAAAGGGGTACTACGTTTACAGGCAGTAGCAGGGATGACGGCATTGGATAGTGTAAAAGCGCATATCAATGATGTGTTGGGAATGGTGGCTTTTAATGAGGGGCACCGATACAGTGACTTTGATTCTAAAACAGATAAGGTGGCTGCCTGGACCATCGGGGGCCTGGTGGCAGGTAAAATACTGGCGAAAGCCGGACTTTGGGCAATACTGGCCAAATCCATCAAATTCATTATTGCAGGTATTGTTATCGCCGGAGGCGCTATCTGGAGGTTTATTACCGGAAGAAAGAAAAAAGAGGAAGAATTCGTGTATGAACCACAGCCTGCTCCGGACCATAATAAACCAGAAGACACACCCCCGGTTCAATAATTGCAATTAATTAATACTGCCCCTGTCCTTGTTTTATAGGGACAGGGGTTTTTGTTTTTACAGGCAACAGCAGCTCCAGTTTTACCCAAAATGAAGTATTTTCACCTGAGCTGCTTGCTGTATCATTTGTCAATTGTATAAATCAATATAATGGATCACTCATCCAACAGGGCCTTGCAGCAATTCCGGAGTGAAGTGGGCATCCGCTTCCAGTTGTACAACAGCCTTTTTACATCCCTTCCTTTTCACCGTATTGAAAAAACAGGTATCCTGTTGTCATTGCTTTCCAATAATTGTGAGGAAGGCTATAAAAAACGACTTAGCCCCGCTGAGATCATTGAAGATTTTTTTAACAGGCATACTACATATATAAAAGAGGAAGAACGAAATGACCTCCTGTTCCGCTTTGTTCAGTATATTGAAAGACAAGTGGTGTTATTTGATGCATTGGAAGATGCGGCTTTTAAGAATGTACATGACCTGAACGGAGTGGGCACACTCAAGCACCTGGAATCTGAAGTAATTCAAGGCAATAAAGAAGAAGAACTGGCCGAAAAACTGAAGGATTTTGGTATCCGGCTCGTACTTACTGCACACCCTACCCAGTTTTATCCCGGCGCTGTGCTGGGTATTATCAACGATCTGGCAAAGGCATTGATTGAAAACAATACCAACCTTATCAATACCTATCTCCAGCAGTTGGGCAAAACACCTTTTTTCAAAAAGAAAAAACCAACGCCCTATGATGAAGCGATAAGTTTGCTTTGGTACCTGGAGAATGTATTTTATGGAGCGGCCGGTCGTATCATCTCCACCCTTAAGAACCAGTTTCCGGATGCGGTAAGCAATGATAATCCTGTAATACGCATGGGCTTTTGGCCCGGCGGCGACAGGGACGGGAATCCATTTGTTACAAGTGATATCACCCTTAGGGTGGCAGATGCATTACGGGGCAGTATCATCAAATGTTATTACCTGGATGTACGGAAGCTGCGCAGACGGCTTACGTTTGAAGGAGTGGATGTACTCTTGCAGGAACTGGAAGTGAAATTGTATAATAACATATTTATTCCCGGCTATAAAACGGACCTCAGCAAAGAGGAAATATTACAAACGCTTTTTCAGATCAAAGAAGTGATCGTACACCAGCACAATGGATTGTTCCTGCATATGGTCAATAACCTGATCAATAAGATCGGGATATTCGGATTGCACTTTACGTCTTTGGACATACGGCAGGAAAGCAGTGTGCATGGAAAAGTGATAGAGGCTGTTGCTCAAAAATACCCGGATCTGTTACCGGGCTATGCCACACTCAATGAGGAAGAGAAGATCACTTGCCTGACAAACTTATCGGGTGAAAAGAATTTTGAACTGCCAGAAGAGCCGTTGTATGCGGATACAATCAAAACCATGGCGGCTGTAAAAACGATTCAGCAGTATAATGGTTCAGAAGGCTGCAACCGGTATGTGATCAGCCAGTTCAACAGTGCGCTAAATGCTATTGAAGTATATGGATTGTTCCTGCTTAGTGGCTGGAATAAGGAAGAGATGAATATTGATATCGTTCCTTTGTTTGAAACGATTGACGACTTACAACATGCGGCGGAGGTAATGAAAACATTGTACACTGATCCTGTTTACAAAGAGCATCTTTCCCGCCGCAGCAACAGGCAAACGATCATGCTCGGTTTTTCGGATGGTACGAAAGATGGCGGCTACCTGATGGCCAACTGGAGTATTTACAAAGCAAAGGAGGCACTGACAACAGTATCCCGGGCATATGACATGGATGTCATTTTTTTTGATGGCCGTGGTGGCCCGCCTTCACGGGGTGGAGGTAAGACACATAAATTCTATGCGTCCATGGGGCATAATATTTCTAATAAAGAAATCCAGCTGACGATACAGGGCCAAACGGTGAGTTCCAACTTTGGAACAATGGATGCGGCTCAATTCAATATCGAGCAATTGCTGAATGCCGGTATTTCCAACGACCTGTTTACTAACCGGGATATTACGCTAAGCGAGAAAGAAGAAGAGTTGCTGGGTGAGCTGGCTGCGATCAGCCTTATTTCTTATAAAAAATTAAAGGATCATCCCTACCTGGCGGATTATTTATTGCAGGTAAGTCCGTTACGATTTTACAGTGAAACGAATATTGGTAGCCGGCCGGCAAAAAGAGGTGCGGCATCAGGCTTATCGTTAAAAGATCTGCGGGCCATCCCCTTTGCCGGCTCCTGGAGCCAGTTAAAACAGAATGTAACGGGATATTATGGCGTGGGTTCCGCATTGCAGCAAATGGAAAAGCAGGGAAAATTATTGCAGCTGCAAAAGCTATATCATCAGTCCCTTTTCTTTAAAACACTGCTGGACAATTGTGAAATGGCAATGATGAAATCATTTTTCCCATTAACGGCATTTCTTTCAAAGCATAAGCACTTTGGGGAACTGTGGCAGATGATCTATGATGAGTATGAACTGACGAAGCAATACTTGTGTAAGATCACCGGTCAAACGGCACTGATGGCAGAGTATCCCGTAGATCAGCTGTCCATACAAATGCGGGAGCGGATTGTATTACCACTGGTAACTATCCAGCAGTATGCACTGACCAAAATAAGAGAATTTGAAGAGCAACTGGTGCAGGCACCGGTAAAAGAAACATATGAGAAGCTGGCGATGCGGTGTTCTTTTGGGATTATTAATGCGGGAAGAAACTCTGCTTAAGGTGAAAATGTGGAAATATGAAAATGTGAGAATTCGCTTCATGATCAGCCAATTTCACATTTGCCACATTCTCTCATTTGCACATTAATTAATCTATTTTTGCATCTCAATTTACTACTATGAGCAAAGTAAAAGTTGGACTGGTGCAAATGGCCTGCACCAATAAGAAGGAAGAGAATCTTGCTAAGGCAATTGAAGGAATTAGAAAAGGGGCTGCTGATGGGGCACAGATCGTTTGCCTGCAGGAGCTGTTCACTTCTTTGTATTTCTGCGATGTGGAAGATTATGAGAACTTCAAACTGGCAGAACCGGTTCCCGGCCCATCCACAGAGGCTTTACAAAAAGTGGCTGGTGAGCTGGGCGTTGTTATCATCGCTTCTTTGTTTGAAAAACGGGCACAGGGCCTTTATCATAATACAACTGCGGTAATCGATGCAGACGGAAGCTATCTTGGCAAGTATCGTAAGATGCATATTCCGGATGACCCGGCTTACTACGAGAAATTCTATTTTACTCCGGGCGATCTCGGATATAAAGTTTTCAAGACAAAATTTGCCACGCTAGGTGTATTGATCTGCTGGGACCAATGGTACCCGGAGGCGGCAAGAATTACAGCGCTGATGGGAGCAGAGATATTATTTTATCCAACAGCTATTGGTTGGGCTACGGCCCAGGACGAAGCCACCAACACTGAACAATACGGTGCCTGGCAAACGATACAACGCAGTCATGCGGTGGCAAACGGTGTGCATGTGGTAAGTGTGAACCGGGTAGGGCTTGAGCAGAATGGAGCCATGAAATTCTGGGGCGGATCTTTTGTTTCTAACCCATTTGGAACGATTCTTTACAAAGCATCACATGATGACGAAGAAATAAAAGTGCTGGAAATTGACCTGGCGAAGACGGATCAATACAGGACACACTGGCCTTTTATGAGAGACAGGAGGATTGATTCTTATCAGCCTATAACGAGAAGATTTATTGATGAGGAATAGTCGGAAAGACGGGAAGACCGGAAGACGGAAAGATCAGCTTGCAAGTTGAACAATTCTTTATAGCATTTACCATATTCACTTTTAAGGTTTGTATTTATCAACTATTTAAAAGTGATTATTATGGCATTTAAATTTGAAAGACTGATCGTTTGGCAAAAGGCTGTTGACCTGTCTGATGTCGTTAACCAGGTTACAAAAGGGTTTCCTAAAGACGAAATATATGTGTTGACCTCACAAATGAAAAGGGCAGCAGACTCTGTCTCTCTAAATATCGCAGAAGGTTCGACCGGTCAGTCAACACCAGAGTTTAAGAGGTTTCTTGGAATTGCTTTACGATCAGCTGTAGAGGTGGTGGGTTGTATCTTTCTTGCCAGCAGAAGAAAGTATATTAGTCAAACTGATTTCGACAAAGTATATAAAATGTGTGAGGAGATATTGGTGATGATAAACGCTTTACGCAATTCATTAAAATAAAACCAGCAGTTTTGAATACGCAAAAACTTTCCGACTTCCCGACTTCCGGTCTTCCGGACTTAACAACACCAAAACAACTCGGCTACTACTTCCCCGCTGAATTCGCCCCGCATATCGCTACCTGGCTTAGCTGGCCGCATAAAGAAGCTTCCTGGCCGGGAAAGATCCATACGATCTATCCATCTTATGTAAAGTTTATAAAGGAGCTGACAAAAGGCGAACTCGTTCGTATCAATGTAGCGGATCAAGCGATGAAGGCTT
Organism: Chitinophagaceae bacterium; assembly: GCA_040080515.1. Classification (GTDB taxonomy): domain Bacteria; phylum Bacteroidota; class Bacteroidia; order Chitinophagales; family Chitinophagaceae; genus JJ008. The sequence continues at coordinate 6,457 of JBEBIF010000130.1, forward strand.
TTGCTATTGGTCATTTAGAAAAAGAAAATGTAGATCTGGGTAAAGTGGAATTCTTTTTTCACCCAACGAACGATGCCTGGTGCAGGGACCATGGTCCGGCCTTTTTAATAAACCCGACAGCAAAGCAGCAAAAAGTAATTGTTGACTGGGGCTACAATGCCTGGGGTAATAAGTATCCGCCATTTGACCTGGATGATGTGGTGCCAACATTGATCGGTAAGCACTTCGATATTCCCGTTTATCATCCGGGTATAATAATGGAAGGAGGCTCTGTTGAATTTAATGGAAAGGGAACGGTGATGACCTCCACCGCCTGTTTGCTGAATGAGAACCGTAATCCACACCTCAACCAGCAGCAGATAGAAGAATACCTCTGCAACTACTATGGCATGGAACAAGTGCTGTGGGTGGATGAAGGGATCATCGGCGATGATACGGACGGGCATATTGATGATACGGTACGCTTTATAAATGAAGACACCGTTATCACGGTGATAGAAGAGAACAAGAATGATGAGAACTATGCCTTGTTGCAGCGCAACCTGAAACAATTAAAAGAAATGCGCCTGCTGAATGGTAAGCAACTCAATATTGTTGAATTGCTGATGCCCGAAGAACTGATATATGAAGATCAGCGACTTCCTTGCTCTTATGCTAATTTCTACATCGCTAATAAATCGGTGATCGTTCCTACATTCGGCTCTGACAGAGATGACAAAGCCTTGCAAATAGTTCAGTCTTGTTTTCCGGACAGGGAAGTGGTGGGTATTGATTCTACTAATATCATCTGGGGATTGGGAAGTTTTCATTGCCTGAGCCAGCAGGAACCAGGATGAACAGACGAACAGAAGAACAGAGGAACAGAGGAACAGATGAACAAGGAATTTCGAATGATGAAGTAAAGCCCGATAATCGGAGTCTCCCTACTTCTTCATTCCTTGTTCATCTGTTCGTCTGTTCATCTGTTAAAAAAAGCCTCCCGTGGAAACGGGAGGCGGTTAACGATTGCCTGCCAGGCTATAATTCTTTTTAGTATTACCGGCAGACTGGCTTGCCATATAACGATTTCTAACCCATATTGTATCAGAATGAATAGACAGCCGCTATCAGGAAACTGGCGGCTGATTTTGTAAACACTCCATCCTTGTCGGTAAACAGTATTTCTTTGTTGGCATTATCCAGGCGAAATTCAGGAATGAAGATGAAGCCGCCTTTCTTGAAGTTGGCAGAAAGGGTGGTAGAGAAAATAGTACCGCCCTCAGAAGCGCCGCTAAATGCTTTGAACTGGTTCTTATCGCCAAATAATTCACCACGAAGCGTAAGGCCAAACCATGATTTAGGATCAAAATTCAGGTACAATGCCGAGCCCCACCAGGCTTTGCTTTCAACATTCTTGGAACCATCCCAGAGTTGGGTGGAATTAACTGTTCCATTGTAGCCAATATTGAATTTATCGCTGAATTTGGCTGTCACCACTGCATCAAACTGGTTGGTTTTTGAAGTGTCGGGGTTTTGTCCGCCTACATAGTTCAGGTAGATCTTTATTTTATCCGTTGGAGCAAATATGTACTGCGCCAGCAGGAATTTTTTATTGATCTGTCCATCCATTGGTATTCTAAAATCAGTGGCATTGGATATGCCGAGCATGGCGCTGTGTTTTCCTTTTGATACTTCTGCTTTCAGACCGGTGTGGGAGAAAGGCCCGTTGGTGAACATATAGCTCATACTGTAGTTACGATTCAATTGCGGATCAAGCAGTTCATAACCTACATGTGTAGCCCAGGTGCCCAGTGTAAACTTGAACCAGTCAGACGGAGCATAGCTTATGTATAATTGTTTGATCGCCTGTGTGATCCCGTCATCGGTGTAGGAAAAATCTTTTGCTCTTGGGCCAAAGCCAAGGTCGGCCACGGCACTTACCTTGTCACCTTTGTGTTCAAATTTTACACTCGCCATTCCCAGCGAGAAGGAGTTATGGGTTTGGGTGAAACTGGTCAGGCTGTTGGCCTTAGATTCAGCAAAATCAAATTTGTAATAAGCATCCATCGAACCAGTTACGGTAAGAAACGGTTCTTTCTTTGGTTCTTCACCGGCTTTGGCGACAGAGTCTGCAGGAGAAGCG
>JBEBIF010000582.1:0-1842 GCA_040080515.1 Chitinophagaceae bacterium
GTGTTGTAACTCCAAATGGCACACCGAACAATCACCAGTAATCAGTAAACAGCGGTATTTGAATATGGATGCAGTAACTATACGAACAGCAACATTGAATGACCTGGAAACGCTTCTTCAATTTGAACAGGGTATTATTGAAACGGAACGGCCGTTTGACCCTACTTTAAAGGAAGGTACTATCAACTATTACGACCTGGGGGCATTGATAGTATCACCGGAAGCAGAAGTGGTGGTGGCAACAGCGGGAGAGGAGGTCATCGGTTCCGGGTATGCACTGATAAGACAGGCACAAGTGTATTTAAAACATAGCCGCTATGCCTACCTGGGTTTTATGTTTGTAAAACCGGAACATCGTGGCAAAGGAGTAAATAAAAAAATACTGGCAGCGCTGAAACAGTGGGCCCTTTCTAAAAATATAACAGAGATCCGCCTGGAAGTATATGCAGAAAACATCCTTGCTAAAAAGGCCTATGAAAAAGCAGGTTTTACCGGTCATATGCTTGAAATGCGGATGGCAGCAGATGAGTGATCAATTGCTTCAGGCGGCAGCGTTATTCAAGTGAAATAAAATTGAACCACAGAGCCACATAGAAACATAGAAATACACACATAGTTTGTAACGTTATTAATTCTATGTGTATTCCTTATGTTTTCTATGTACTATGTGGTTTAAGAGGAACTAAAAACAGCCAATTTTCAAACTGACCCACTACCCGTTGGTAACATTCTTTATTTTCCATTTTTTGTCATTAACTTCAGAAAGATTTTCAGCTGATCTGTTACAGGTGATGTATGCAGGGTTGTGAAAGAGATCAGGTGATCGCCATTTACTTCTAAAAATTAAACCATGCCACTGAAATTCTCCACCATCAAAGATGTATTGCCCACTGCTGCTTCAGCATTTGTACTGACAGGGATAATAAAAGCATTGGCCTTTTATTATTTATTTGGCATCCGTATCATAGATTATATCGACTTCAGCGAATCGCTGCTGCTCTTCCTGGATGACCTGATCATATTTTGTGCAGCCTTACTTTATGCAGGGCTGTCCGCATTTCTGTATCGTCAATACCCGGCCAGCTTGCTGTATATGGGAATCATATTAATAGCGGGCAATTCCATTTACCTGTTTGTACTGCTGCGGAATTACTATCATATCAGTATGTATTTTTCAATAGTACAGCCATTGGCGGTATTGCTTATTTCCATTGCCGGTTTCCTTTACCTGTACCGGCAGATAGACCCGGCAAAACGGGATAGCCGGCTGGAGATCAAAATAGTGGCGGTGCTGGCCTTCCTGTCACTTATTTCCACTGTGATCTTCAGAGTAAAAAAGGATTATGACCACACCGTGAAAGATGACGCAGACCGTGAAGTGAAATGTGTGTTTACCGACAGCACGCAAGTAACCACCGGTAAGGATACCTTATACATTGGCCGTACCAAACACAATTTGTTCTTCTATGTAAAAAGTGAGAAAAAGGCATTGATCTATAAGGAAGAAGAAGTAAAGAAGATCGAGATCAAAACACTGAAGTATCCGCAGATAAAATACAGCCTTTGAGTGCTGCGCCATTAATAGATAGTATCTCTGTTTGAAAACCAGTTGTCTTTAATTGCACTTGAACCACATAGAAGCATAGTAACATAGGATAAAACATAGAACTCTTTGTGTGTATTTCTATATATCTATGCTTCTATGTGGTTCAAATTTATTTCACATTGAGACAAACCCAATAACACACTATTGAATATGATACGACTTCTTTTTTTAGTGCCTTTGTTTATTGCTGCCACTGCCTGTTACGGTCAGCCCACAGATACCAGCCGGAACAATAT
>JBEBIF010000131.1:0-8484 GCA_040080515.1 Chitinophagaceae bacterium
ATTAGTCTTTAGAATATTATAAACGTTTCTATCTTCTTCTGCATTTTTAAATATTGTAGATTTTATTAAATATAATAAAGTGGACTTTCCAGTGCCACGTCCACCCATAATACAATTTAATTTTTCAGAGAAATCTATTTTGATGTCCTCAAAAAAGGGTGACTTTTTTACTTCAATTGACTTTAGTCTTTTCATCCGATTTTATTTATTTGTCTAAATTATGCTATAATTTGTTTTAGGGTTAATGCAAAAGAGTAGATTTATCAGTCTCAGTCGAGGCTTTTTTGCTGTCTGCTCAATTTGAATACTGTCGCTGATAGGCTTGCAGGCAACGGGCAGGTATTGCCGATGGTGGGGAATTATATATTCGTCCGCCCGGAACTGCTGCCTGGCTTTTTGATAAAGTTAAATATTAAGAACTAAAGCTGGGCTTTATTCGTCAAGCCCCGAACCACAGCACAGCAGAATTACCGCTGCTGATTGCTCCAATGTCAAGCCCCACTATTGGCAATACCAATGTTAGCCGTTCGCCCTTTTCGTCTGATGTCATATTGCTTTTGCAAAAAATTCTTTTTCATACTTCCTTTCTGCCTTTTTTCTGAAAAACAAAGTGTCAAAAATTGAGTGATTGATTAACCGCATAACGACTAAAGGGATTAAGAATAAAGCCAACCCAATACTATTGGAAAGCAAATTTGGTATTGTCAAGCACTGTTTGTTAATAACCCACAAAGAAGATACAACTAATACAAATAAAAAATACAGAACGATATTTTTATAATCTCGTCTTATTTTCTTTTTGACATACTCTTTTGCATCTATTTTTAGTTCCTCAATTACTTCATTTACTGTTTTAATAGCACTTTCTTTCGTGCAAGAAGAATGAATATGAAATTTCCCTTCGCTTATGTAATCGCTTGCTATTATAGGAAGTGTGTCAATATAGCCTTCAATTTTCTTGTTTTTTAAATCTTCAATTAAGAGTGCCTTTTTTACTTCAGAAAGACTTATGTCAGTATTATTAGTAAGCTGACTTTTAATGTGTTTTTTGATTTGGGGTGTAGTAAAATCTTTTTTTACAACCCATTGAACGTATTTGAAATTTGGGTTAACAAAAATTACTGGCTCTTTAATATTGTTCTCTGCAGAGTGCTTAGCAATTGAACTAGCGTCAATGAGATTACCATTTGGTAATTTGATTTTAAAAATACCGGCATTAAATTTTTCTCTAACTCTTGCCTCTCCTAATTTCTCCAATTCACTCTTAGCAACTTCCTCTAATACCATTTCCTTTTTGATTGTTTCAAAATCAAATTCAAACGAAAAGTTTACTATCGAATTGATTATTTTTTGTACTGTTTGCTCGTAGTCTATCATGCTGCTATGTATCGGTGGTGTCTTTTTAGGGTGACGGCTAACTCGTGTATTTGCGCTACTTTCCAAAGATACTTTCTTTCTATTTTTCTGAGAGTCAGGATCAAAACTCGTCGAAAGCAGTAGCGTCAATACCCGCTTGTAAACGTTTAGAAACGTTTCTAAACGTTTATACACGGTTTTAATCCACCCAACTTACACCAACCCTCACCTCCCCAAAATACCAAAAACAGGTTATTATTTCAGGTTTACCAGCCGAACCGGATGGCTTGCCCGACTTTTCGGCACGTCAACCTACCCCTATAGTTAGGTTGACCTGCCTTTTAGCTAGGTCGACCTACCCCTGTAGCCAGGTTGACCTACCTTTTACCTAGGTCGACCTACCCCTATAGCCAGGTTGACCTACCTTTTACCTAGGTCGACCTACCCCTATAGCTTGGTTGACCTACCTTTTAGCTAGGTCAACCTACCCCCATAGCTAGGTTGACCTACCTTTTAGCTAGGTCGACCTACCCCTGTAGCCAGGTTGACCTACCTTTTACCTAGGTCGACCTACCCCTATAGCCAGGTTGACCTACCTTTTAGCTAGGGCGACCTACCCCTATAGCCAGGTTGACCTACCTTTTAGCTAGGGCGACCTACCCCCATAGCCAGGTTGACCTGCCTTTTAGCTAGGTCGACGTCATTTTTTAATATCCCTGCTTCCCGGATCGATATACCAGGTGCACAAAAAAAGGGTGTACCATTACAGTACACCCTAAATTCTGATCTTTAAGCTCTGTCAGATCTTTATTCCTGAACAGGAGGCTTAACAGGCAGCTCGTCTTCTTTGCCGCGTTGACCAAATCGTTTATTATACTCATCAATCTGGTCCATCGCCGCATCCAGGCTGGTGTTGCCGGTACGGGCGGCCTGCAGATAAGCGACATAGCGGTCGGCATACACCATGATGTCTGCACTCTGCGCCTGGGCAGTGTCGTCCACCATCTCCAGCAGGCGGGCGATCTTCTCTTTCACCAATGCCAGCTGATCATAATACAACAATGCTGCTTCCATCTCTGTCGGGTTTTCATTCCGGGGCAGCACATCCGTAAAGTTCAGCGCAATCCGGCAGGCGGTGCGGGCAAACCCTTCCCGTCCTTCTGCCATGGTACGCAGGCCGATACGTTCGCTGTCGTTCAGGCTGGTGCATTTGGGTTTGATCGTGCCAATGCTATAGCCGATGCCGTTACTTAGTTGACTGATCTCAGCGTCAGTCAGGTACGCTCTGATTAATTTTTCCATAGTGGAAAGTTTTTAGTTAATAAAAAAATAGCAAGTGCAATGTATAACCGGTTCTAACAGGCGGGCATAGAGATTTCTCTATGTTGGCATAGAGATTTCTCTATACCCATAGAGTTTTCTCTATGCCCGGACAAAATTTTTTTTGTGTTTTTGCGGGAAAGTACGCTGTTGCAGGGCCGTTTGCCGCTTCCGGCGGCTTCTTCCCCATTTTCCCATCTATAAAAAAAATTCTATCTTCCCCATCACAACAAACTAACAGCTATGGCAACCACATCGCACAAACCGTCCAATTTTCTGATCTTCCCCTGGGGACTGATGTCCATCATACTCGTACTGGGGCTCAACCTCACCCTTAATAATGCCTGGTTCAGCAAGAACTGGAGCTGGATCGCACTGGTACTCATCATCCCGGCTGCCATACTCGAAAATTTTAAAGTGGGCTACTCCACCATGCGCATCATGTTCATGAAAGTGGTGTACTCATTAGTCTCCTTCCTGCTGGTAGGTATGGCCTTTGGCTCGGCCCTTACCGGGTATTACAATCATCAATTTGGAAAAGTACCGGAAGCAAAAGCGCTGGACCTGCCATGGTATGTACTGCTGGCATTGGGTGTGCTGCTGATGATACAGGTGGCACAACTGTTTAGTATGCTGAAAGCGGTGAAGAGAGAATTTATGCAGATGGACCCGGATAACTGATCACGGATTTTATTGATTTAAAGGATTAACACGGATTGGGAAGCTTACTATTTTATCAGAATGGTTTCTATTACCGCTCTGCGTAAAAAATCCGTTTAAATCCTTTTTTTTCAATCAACGTAATCCGTGATTAATGGCAGCTTTGAAGAATGGCCCCGAACTGATCACGGATTTTATTGATTTAAAGGATTAACACGGATTGGGAAGCTTACTATTTTATCAGAATGGTTTCTATTCTTAGTTTGCGTAAAAATCCGTTTAAATCCTTTCTTTTCAATCAACGTAATCCGTGATTAATGGCAGCCTTTAAGAATGGCCAGATGGGAAGAGTGGAGATGATCTTCAATTCATCCTTCAACGATGTCTCATTATCCAGGAACCGCAGCACCTGCTGTGGTTTATTTTTTTGAAACAGTCGGGTAAATATCATATCCCCCGGCAGCTTATTATGATAAAGAATGTGCAGCAAGGTGTTGTCATAAAAACGGAACCGCCCGGGTGTGGTCCGTAGTTTCGATAAAGGTTTGCCCGCTATCAATTGCTGTACGATCTGTTCACTTTGTTTTTGTATGAATTGAAACGTGTAACCGCTGGAAGCTTTGGTTTGTCCGCCGGCAGTGCCCAGCTGGTACGCACCGTTGCGGTAAAAAGAAAACCGTTCATTCGTCATCGGTATGATGCCGAATTCTTCTTCCGTCACATCGAATTCCCGGATCCCCAAAAAAGTTTGGATATACTCTTTCAGCTCTGCATCATAGACCGGCGGTGGCAATAGTTCTTTGGTGAACAACGTATATTCCACCAATGCAGTAGTGGGAGTAAAAGGCAGCACATAGGCAAAGGTGGTGCCGTGCTTTTGATGCACCCGGAAGTCCATCATCGTGGCTTCACCGGGTTTGAAAGATGGTTGTTCGGTTTGAATTACCCAGCCTTTGAAGTGCTGCAGCAGTTTGATGTTCTTTTTACCCGTTGCGGCCGGTTTGTAAATGGAATTGAACACAACGGGGTTGCCGGCTAAGAATGGTTTGCCATTCAGTACCAGGGTAACACCATCTTCATACTGTACCCATTTATCTATTTCCGCATACAGCACTTCGATGTTGGAGTGCTTTGCTATTTCTGCAAAGCAGTAGTTATAAAAATCAATACCCCGTACCATCTTATATTGATAGGGAGCAATGTTCATAGCAGAAGAAAAGGCAGGGCTTAAGAAAGAGATATTGTCCCACCGGCGGTACACCACTTCTTCAAAGAAACCTTTTTTGTTTTCCCAAAAACACCAGGTGCGGTCGTTGGTGGTTTTGGGGGCTTTGTCTATCAGTAATATTTTCTTATCGTTGAATTGTCCGCTGCGTATCATCCGCAGCAGCAGGCTGAGGCTGGCACAACCGGCGCCGAGGAAAATGAAATCATATCCCTGACTCCGCCGGTTGGCGGAGGACTTAGATCCATGCATTCTTACAGAATTGAAATATTTACCTATTGAAGAGCATACAATGATACGAAAGCTTCCTAACTCCCCTTTAGGGGTTGGGGGTTTCGGCTTCGGGGGCGTACTCCACTTTGCGGCTTCCCGCCATCAGTTTTTTGTCTTTGCGCACCTTTTGCCAATACTTCCTGTTCACTATTAAAAAACCAAAGCTTTCGCCATGCTCTTTATCCAGGTGCTTATGATGCATCTTATGTGCCCAACGTATGGCCCTTACATAGGTGTTATCACTGCGGCTAAACCATTTGAACCGCTGGTGAATGATGACATCATGCACAATGAAATAAGCGAACCCATAGATCATTATACCAAAGCCGATGGCCTGCATCCACCACAGATGTTTGAATGTGCCAAACCAGATCAGTAAAAAACTGGGTATGGCAAAGATGAAAGCAAAGAGATCATTCTTTTCAAACACTCCCGGCCGTACCTGGTGATGGTCTTTGTGCAGGTACCAGAGAAACCCATGCATTACAAAACGGTGGGTACACCAGGTGATGCCTTCCATGATGAGGAAGGTGCCGAGTAAGATCAGTATGTAATAAACTGTTGTCATGTTGTTTTGCAAAATTAAGTTTTGAACCACATAGAAAGATAGATACATAGAAATACATACATAGTGGTAGCTCTACTGTGAACTCCTATGTTCCTATCTTCCTATCCCGGATTAGCCGGGACAAGTTGTGGTTCCAATGACCTGTCTCCATGCTTTTATTTTCGGAAAAGCAATATGAAACCAGGCCGTGTATTTATCCGGCTCCGATAGCAGTGATGCTTCCAAAGCCTCCATGCTTGCATAACAATGGGCCATCACTTCTTCTTTGTTGAAATCAATGGGGCCTTCGTAGCTGCCGGCATACACATGATCAAATTCATACTCTGTAAGACCGTTATCAAACGATGCTTTGTATATAAAATCAAACAACTTCTCTACCGGCACGGTGAAGCCCATTTCTTCTTTCAGTCTTCGTTGGGCCGCATCCTTTGTTTCCTCACCCGGTTCGGGATGGCTGCAGCAGGCATTTGTCCACAAGCCACCGCTATGGTATTTGCTTACTGCCCGTTGCTGCAGCAGCATTTCACCTTTACTGTTGAAAATAAAAATACTGAAGGCCCGGTGCAATGATCCGTCCAGGTGCACCTGCATTTTTTCCGCTTCGCCAACGGGATTATCGTTTTCGTCCACTAATATCACATTCGTTCTGTCCATACTTATAGCAACCGCAATTGATTTTTTACCCCCGCCCTCAGGATGATCATGGCTTTTCGGTAGTTGGGTATGCGGATCCTTGATTCCAGTACCCGTGCCGGTTTCATCCGCTGTATCTTTTTAAATAAAGAGAGATAATATTTGTAGGCCACATACACACCAAACCGTGCTTTCAGCGGCAACTTTGTTATGGCAAGGTATGCTTCGCTGAAATCTGCAGTAATGTCCTCTTCTATGCGTTGTTTATCTTGTTCAGTAAAGTTGTTGAAATCGCATCCGGGAAAATAGATCCTTGACAAGCCGTTGTAATCGGCTTTTATATCCCGCAGGAAATTCACTTTTTGAAAAGCAGCACCTAAGGCCCGGGCGCCCTGTTTTAATTCGTCGTAAGCTTCTTTTTTCCCTTCACAAAAAACATACAGGCACATCAGCCCCACCACTTCTGCTGATCCATAGATATATTCTTTGTAGGCTTCGCAGTCATACGTTTGTTTATTAAGGTCCATCTCCATGCTGCAAAAGAAGGCATCGATCAGTTTATGATCAATGGCAAACTCATTTACGGTACGTTGAAAGCTGTTGAGGATGGGATTGAGGCTGATACCTCTTTCTATAGCGTCATAGGTTTCCTGTTTGAACTGTTGCAGTAAGAACGCTTTATCATGTGAGTGGAATGTGTCAACAATTTCATCGGCGAAGCGAACAAACCCATATATATTAAAGATGGGGGGACGCAGGTCCCTGTGCAGCCTTTGTATGGCTGAAGAAAAGGAAGTGCTGTAGCGTTCCGTTACGATGCGGCTGCAACTTTCACTGGTCGTATGAAATAATTGAACCATTGTTTGTAAAATAAGAATTTATCCCAATACTTTGATCACTTGTTTAGCCACCACTTCACCACTTATCAGGCTGGGCGGCACGCCTGGCCCCGGCACCGTCAGTTGCCCGGTATAAAATAAGTTGCTCACTTTTTTACTCTGGCAGGCAGGCCTGAATATCGCTGTCTGCATCAGTGTGTTAGCCAGTCCGTAAGCATTTCCACGGAATGAATTGTAGTCATGTACGAAATCACTTACCGAATAAGTTTTCTTATACACGATCGCATCCAATATCGATTCGCCTGTATGTTGTTCAAACCGTTTGGCTATCACCTGGAAATATTTCTCTCTCAGCTCCTCTGTATCCCCTTCCAGTCCGGAAGCAACGGGAACTAAAAAAACAATATTCTCCTGCCCTGCCGGTGCCACGCTATCATCTGTCGAAGATGAAACACTTACATAAAACAAAGGTTCGGCCGGCCACCTGGGATCTTTATAAATTTCTTTTCCATGTTCTTCAAACGGTACATCAAAGAAAAGAGAGTGATGCACGGGTTGTTTAAGTTTCTTATTCAGTCCTACATAATACATTAAACAGGAAGGCGCCATTACTTTTTTGTTCCAGTATGTATCAGAATAACTTTGATACTTGGCGGGTAATAATTGTTTTTCTGTAAAATGATAATCGGCTCCGCTGATCACGGCGGCTGCTTCATACACCCCTTTATCTGTTACTACACTTTTTGCTGTACCGTTATCGATCACAATTTCTTTTACATTCTCATCAAAATGAAAATTCACACCGAGTTCCAGTGCCAGTTGGTACATTCCATTCACCACGGCATACATGCCTCCTTTGGGATACCAGGTGCCGCCTTTTATATCGGCATAGTTCATCAGGCTGTAAAGGGCGGGTGTATCTTCAGGTAAAGCACCGAGAAATAACACCGGGAATTCCATTACCTGCCGCAGCTTCGGATGTTTAAAATACCGGGCGATATGTTTTTTTATGGAAGAGAATACCTGCAGTCTGAATACGCCGCTGATCGTTTGCCAATCCATGAATTCGGTAATGGAGCGGCTGGGTTTGTACACCAGTTTGTTTACGCCCACTTCATATTTGTATGCAGCGCCTTCAAGGTATTTTTCCAGTTGAACGGCGCTACCGGGTTCAATTGATTCAAAGACCTGTTTCAATGCATCAAAGTCTGCAGGCATATCCGTGCAGCCATCATTCCAATAGATACGGTAAGAAGGATCGAGGCGGTGGAGTGAATAGTAGTCGGAAACTTTTTTACCAAACTGGTTGAAATACCGTTCAAACACATCGGGCATCCAGTAAAAGCTGGGGCCCATATCAAAGGTGAAACCCTGTTCTTTCAGTTGGCGGGCACGGCCACCGGGTGTGCTGTTCTTTTCAATCACTGTTACGTTCCAGCCTTGCTTTGCCATGAATGAGGCAGCAGATAAACCAGCAAAACCACTTCCGATAACAATAACAGACTTTACATCCACAATAATTTTTTTTAGTAACGGCTGATCTGCTCTTTCAGCAATTTCCGGGCAAAGTGGATCCTGCTTTTAATAGTGCCTAAAGGTTCATGCAGAGC
>JBEBIF010000132.1:0-8466 GCA_040080515.1 Chitinophagaceae bacterium
GGGTTGCTGCTGCGGAGGCCATAAAAAATTACATCGACATCACTCCCGAAGAAGAAGTGCAACGGCTGCAATTTCAGGCGGCCAGTTTTCATACCGGCAAAAGGCAAAGCAAGATCGGACGGCCCACTAAAAAAGAAAGAAGGGACCTGGATGGTTTCCTGGAAGATTAAGTTATCCTGTACTTAAGCAAGTGTTGAAATACTCTTTATAAAATCCGGGTTCTCCTTATTCAACAGATCACCGATCGTCCGTTTTGAAAACTCGGCCAGCATTTCATCCCGCAGCCTCATCATTTGAAGATGTAAAGGACAGGGATTCTTACTGTTACATTTCCGGAGGCTTAGCACACAGGTATTGAACTGCTCCATCCCATCCGTTATCTTCACCAGGCCTATCAATTTAGTATCCAGCGTATTAGCATTTACAGAAAACCCGCCATAAGGGCCCTTGGTGGAAGTCAGTATCTCTTCTTTCACCATCGTTTTCATGATCTTGGCCAGGAAATGGCGTGGCACAGACAGCTTTTCTGCAATCTCACTCAACTGCACTTTGCGGGCATCCTTATCTGCCAGCGCCACATACAGCACCCCCCTCAAGGCATATCCAAATGATTTTGATAGGAACATATTAAAATAAAGGGGTAAAACTACAGCTTCGGTGCGGTAGTCGGGTGACCAATATCACCAATCTGGTTGATGAATATCAGGATACCCCCACACTCCTCAAAATAGATTTGCTCATTAAAAGACATCAAGGTCTTTTTTAAATTCATCATCAAAATCTCCAACATGAAACGTATTGCAATTCTTGCCTCCCTGCTCATCGTCTCCAGCCTCCTTATTTTTTCCTGCCAGGAAGGCTCAAAAAAAGAACCGCCGCCTGTGGATATCCAGGAATTGGCAAAAGACAAACCAGAAACGCATGGCACCGAAATAAAAGAAGGCGACATCACCTTGGGCACTCCGCTTGACAAAGCGATGATAGATAGCGGAAAAGCTATTTATGGAATGAAATGCCAGTCCTGCCACCGCCTTACAGAAGAGAAATTGGTAGGCCCCGGCTGGAAAGGCGTTACACAAAGAAGACAACCCGTTTGGGTTATGAACATGATCACCAATGTGGAGATGATGCTGGAGACTGATCCTGAAGCGCAAAAATTACTCGAGCTGTGTATGGTAAGAATGCCCAATCAGAATATCACAACAGATGATGCCCGGAAGATCCTTGAATTCATGCGCAGCAATGATGGCGTAAAATAAAAGAAACAACAAAAACCAACGGAATAGTCAAACCACATTTTCAAAAACTGCTAAATATTTTTTATGAAACATTATCACCTTAAATCGATCATTCCGTTGTTATTTGTATCTGTTGGATTGCTGTGGATGCAGGGTTGCAAACCAAAAGGAACGCAATCTGCTGTAAGCGGCGATGCTGCCGCCAAAGTATATGTTGCGCCAGGCAAATACGATGAGTTTTACAGTTTTGTATCTGGTGGCTTCAGCGGTCAGATGTCGGTCTATGGATTACCATCCGGCCGTTTGCTCCGTGTTATTCCTGTCTTTTCTGTTGACCCTGAAAAAAGCTACGGATACAGCGAAGAAAGCAAACCCATGCTGAATACTTCGAATGGCATGGTTCCCTGGGATGATCTGCACCATATTGCGCTGTCACAAACAGATGGTATTCATGATGGACGTTGGGTTTTTGGCAATGCCAATAACACTCCCCGTATTGCCCGGATTGATTTAAAAACTTTCCGAACTGCTGAAATTCTTGAAATCCCCAACAGCGCCGGTAATCACTCCTCTCCTTTCATAACCGAAAACTCAGAATATGTCGTTGCAGGTACCCGCTTTAGTGTTCCCATTGGTGATAAGCAGGATGTGCCCATTAATACCTACAAAGAAAACTTCAAAGGCACTATCAGTTTTATCGGAATCGATAAAACTACCGGGGGCATGAGTATAAGTTTCCAGATACTGACCCCGGGTATCAACTTTGACCTGGCCCGTGCGGGAAAAGGGAAATCACATGGCTGGTTTTTCTTTAGTTGTTATAACTCAGAAAAAGCATATACGCTGCTTGAACAAAATTCAGCTCAAAAAGATAAAGATTTTATTATGGCAGTGAATTGGAAGAAAGCAGAAGAATATGTAAGAGCAGGTAAAGGTCTAAAAAAAGCTGTCAGGTATGCACACAATGTTTATGATGATAAGAAACATATGGCCACATCAACAATTGAGACTGAAGTATTGATGCTTGATCCAAAAGATTGTCCCGAGATGATCTATTTTATGCCTTGTCCCAAATCGCCACATGGTTGCGATACCGATCCAACTGGTGAATACATTGTAGGCAGCGGCAAACTGGCGGCAACAATTCCAGTGTTTTCTTTCACCAAAATACAGGCCGCTATTGCTGCTAAAAATTATGACGGTGTATATGATGGTATTCCGGTACTGAAGTATGAAGCAGTGCTTCATGGTGAAGTAAAAAAGCCCGGTCTCGGCCCTTTACACACGGAGTTTGATGACAAAGGCAACGCCTATACTTCTTTCTTTGTTTCTTCAGAGATCGTGAAATGGAATGTAAAAACTCTTGAAGTATTAGACCGTGTTCCCACTTATTATTCTATCGGCCATTTAAGTGTGCCAGGCGGCTCAACCAAAAAACCATGGGGAAAATATGTGATCGCTTATAACAAGATCACAAAAGACCGTTACCTGCCAACAGGTCCCGAATTGTCTCAGAGTGCACAATTATATTCTATTGAAGGAGACAAAATGAAATTGCTGCTTGATTTCCCCACTATCGGCGAGCCACACTATGCCGAAGCAATTCCTGCCTCACTCATCATGAAGAACAGTCAGAAGATATTCAAGATAGAAGAGAATGGAAATCCTTACGCAGCTAAAGGAGACAATTTTGCAAGAGTGGAACGCAAAGGAAATGAGATCCATGTGTACATGACTTCCATCCGCTCCCACTTTACTCCAGACAATATTGAAGGAGTGAAACTTGGCGAAACAGTATATTTCCATGTTACTAACCTTGAACAAGATTGGGATGTACCCCATGGTTTTGCTATTAAAGGGGCCAACAATGCAGAATTACTTGTTATGCCCGGTGAAACACAAACCCTGAAATGGATACCTGAAAAAGTGGGGGTGTTCCCAATGTATTGTACCGACTTCTGTTCTGCACTGCACCAGGAAATGCAGGGATACATTAGAGTAAGCCCGGCCGGGGCCAATGTACCGCTGATATTCAGCACCGGTAATACTGCACCGGCAACACCTGTAAAAGATACTGTCGCTGCGAAAACAAAATAAAACAGGAAGAGCAACACTGCTATAACAGCAGTGTTGCTTTTCTTATTCTACACTATTATTCTTAAAACTTCCGTTTATGAAAAAGATCATAGGCCTGATAGCAATCACAGCATTACTGGCTGCAGGTTGCAACAACAATAAAGAGAATAAAACAGAAGGCTCTTCGGAAAAAGAACCCACTGCTGCCACAAGCGGACAGGAAGCCGTGCAGGATGATGAATCAGCAAAAGATGTGGTGAAGATCGCCGTAGGTTCCAAAGACCATACAACATTGGTGGCAGCGCTGAAACAAGCCGAACTGGTTACTTCCTTGTCTAATGCGGGGCCTTTCACTGTGTTTGCTCCAACGAATGCCGCTTTTGACAAACTGCCAGAAGGAACTGTTGACGGATTAATGAAAGATGATAAAAAAGCCGACCTGCAAAACATTCTTCAGTACCATGTGGCAGTGTCCGGCTATAAAGCGGAGAACATGAAAGATGGCCAGGTAATCGGCATGGCAAACGGAGATAATATTACATTAAGCGTAAAGGATGGAAAAATAATGGTGAATGGCACGGCCAATATCGTAGCTTCTGTTCCCGCCAGCAACGGGATCATTCATATAATAGATGCCGTGCTATTACCGCCAGCAAAAAACAATTGACCGCTTTTTCATTGTACACTTTCTTCCGGGCATGGCACCCCGGAAGTTTTTTAACTCAAAATGATGAACAACAAACTCAGCGTTACTTCAAGAATACTGGTAGCCTTCGCCTCCGGCGCATTGATCGTCGTATTCTTTTTACCAGCCTGGCGTATTGATCTGTTCGCCCCGCAATATCCTGAAGGACTGACCATGAACATCTGGATCAACGGTTTGTCGGGTGATGTGGATGTCATCAATGGGCTAAACCACTACATCGGTATGAAGCATATCACCGTTGGCATGTTTCAGGAATTCAAATTCCTTCCATATGTAGTTGGCTTCTTTATACTGTTGGGAATGGCAGTGGCCATTACCGGAAACAGAAAATTCCTGCTCACCTATCTTGGCCTCACCGTTCTTGGCGGCGCATTAGCTATGTATGATTTTTATAAATGGGGTTATGATTATGGACACAACCTTGATCCGATGGCACCTATCCAGGTTCCGGGCTTATCCTATCAGCCGCCGCTGTTTGGCCACAAACGCTTATTGAATTTTGACGCCTATTCCTTCCCCGATGTAGGTGGATGGGTGGTGATAGCCGCCGCCATGCTTGCATTTGGTGTATGGTTTGCCGAATGGTACCACCAGCGAAAGGTCACTAAGAAAAGTAAAAACATACTGGTTGTACCTGTTATCATTGCTGTCCTGTTCCTGTCATCCTGCTCTGCACAGCCGGAGCCCTTTAAGTATGGAACAGATATTTGCCATACCTGTAAAATGGGCATCATCGATCCAAAATTTGGCAGCGAGATTATTACCGGTAAAGGCAAAGTGTACAAATTCGACGATGTGATCTGCATGAACCGCTTTATCAAATCCGGTACGCTGGAAGAAAAAGATATCAAACAAACCGTGGTCATCAATTTTGAAAAACAAAATGATTTCCTGGATGTACATAAGTCATTCTTTGTAGTAGCCGCAGAAGTACGCAGCCCGATGGGCAGTAATGCAGCGGCATTCGTTTCCAAAGAAGCGGCGGAAAAATTCAATCAAACTAAAAAAGGCCTGGTACTTAACTGGCAGAAATTGTCTGCCAAACTACAATAATCAATGCGGCTGATACTAACGATAGCACTCTCCTTACTTGTTCTGAACTCTTTCGGAAAAACAATTGTCGTAGGACCCAACCAACCTATCCGCTCCCTGAAAAAAGCAATTGAACTGGCAAAAGATAAAGACAGTATTATCCTGCTACCGGGTGTGTACAAAGAAGGAAGCATCATCCTTACCAAATCACTCACCATCATCGGGCAAAACAACCCGGTACTGGACGGAGAAAACAAATACGAGATACTGCTTATCAGCGGGAAGCATATCATCATCCGGGGGATCACTTTTCTTAACTCCGGCTATTCAACCATGAACGATTTCGCTGCTGTCAAACTGGTGGACTGCTCAAATGTTACCATTGAAAACAATACAGTACGCAATGCCTACTTCGCCATTCATATTTCCAACACGGCCTTTGCAGTTATCCGCAACAACCGGATAATTGGCTCCCCCTTATCAGAGCAAATGACGGGCAATGGTATCCATCTCTGGAAATCCAATCATGCCACCATAGAAAAGAACTATATACAGGGCCACCGGGACGGGATATATTTTGAATTTGTAACGAAATCCCTCATCGCTGACAACCTGAGTGAAAAGAATATCCGCTACGGGCTTCACTTTATGTTTTCCAATGATGACAGCTATTTCCGCAATACTTTTCGCAGCAATGGCGCCGGTGTGGCCGTGATGTATTCCAAAAAAGTAACTATGGCCGGCAATCACTTTGAACAGAACTGGGGCCCTTCGTCTTACGGCATCCTGCTGAAAGATATAACCGACAGCGATATCCGGCTGAATACCTTTTATAAAAATACCGTTGGCATACATATGGAAGGCAGCAGCCGGATAGTAATACAGAAGAACAGCTTTGATGAAAATGGCTGGGCGCTGAAAGTACAGGCCAGTTGCGACGACAATGTTTTTCACCACAACAATTTTACTGGCAACACTTTTGATGTGGGAACCAATGGCACCATGGTATTAAATGAATTTGTCAATAACTACTGGGACAAATACGAAGGCTATGATATTAACCGGGATGGCATCGGTGATGTGCCCTACCATCCTGTAAGTATGTACTCCATGATAGTAGAGCAGAACCCCTACGCATTGATACTGCTCAGAAGCTTTACCGTATCCTTACTTGACAAAGCGGAAAAAGCAATACCCAGCCTCACACCGGAACATCTGCTGGATAATAAACCCCTGATGAAACAAATAGCCTTATGATCCGCATTGAACATATCAACAAACGGTTTAAAAGATTACAGGTATTGGAAGATATCAATGCTGAATTTCACAAAGGCCAGGTCGTTTCACTGATCGGGCCGAATGGATCGGGTAAAACCACCCTGATAAAACTGATACTGGGAATGGTGCGGCCCAATAACGGGAAGATATTTGTGAATGACAAACTGATAGACAACGACCCTGCCTACCGGGAAAAGATCGGCTACATGCCGCAGATCGGCCGCTACCCGGATAATATGAAGATCGGCCAGTTGTTCAAAATGCTGATGCAGGTAAGAAACAAAAAGGAAGAAGAGCTCGACAAAACATTACTAGAACAATTTGAACTGGAAAAGATATTTGAGAAACCCATGCGGACATTAAGCGGAGGTACCCGCCAAACGGTAAGCGCCGCTATTGCCTTCCTGTTTGATCCGCCTATACTCATCCTTGATGAACCTACAGCAGGCCTCGATCCGCTGGCTGCTGAGATACTTAAAGAAAAGATCATTGCAGAAAAAGAAAAGAACAAGCTCATCCTCATCACCTCTCATATCCTGAGCGACCTGGATGAGCTCACCAGTCATATCATGTACATGCAGGAAGGAAAAATGTTGTTCTTTAAAGAAATAGAAACACTGCAGGAAGAAACAGGCGAAGTACGGCTCGGCAAAGCCATTGCCCGCATCATGAAAGGCGAAAAATTTACCAGCGAGTGGATCGATAAGATGCTGCAAACAAAAAGCGATGAACGAATACTATAATCAACATGAAAAAATCATTAACAATCAAATCTCCCCTCTCCACAGAGTGGAGAAGGGGCAGGGGGTGAGGTTATGATGAAACTATCTAAATACGTATTGTACGATATACTGAGAAGTAAGATCATCCTGGCCTATACCCTCTTTCTCTTTATCGTATCGCTGAGCATGTTCCAAATGGAAGAGAACAGCAGCAAGGCCATGCTAAGCTTACTGAATATTGTACTAATCGTATTACCATTGATAAGCCTTGTCTTCACCACCATCCACTATTACAACTCGTATGAATTCATTGAACTAATGCTCTCCCAGCCCCTCAGCCGCACCCGGATATTGCTGAGTGAGTTTGCCGGTGTCAGCATATCCCTGCTCAGCGCCTTATTTATTGGCGCCGGCATACCAGTACTGTTGTTTGCTGCCAATGATACCGGCTTTGCCCTGCTCTTCACCGGTGGTGCATTAACGCTGGTCTTTACCTCCATCGCTTTCCTCGCTGCAGTATATGCAAGGGATAAAGCAAGAGGTATTGGCTTTGCCCTGTTGCTCTGGTTCTATTTTGCATTGATATATGACGGACTGGTGTTGCTGATACTTTTTTCTTTCAGTGATTACCCGCTGGAAAAACTGACCCTTGTTTTATCCGCCCTCAACCCGATCGATCTCGGCCGCATTTTTATTATGCTGCGGATGGACATCAGTGCATTAATGGGATACACCGGCGCTTTATATAAAGATTTCTTCGGCAGCGGGTCAGGTTTGTTATTTACAGTGGGGATAATGCTGCTTTGGATAGTTTTGCCCTTATGGCTCGCCGTCAAAAAATTTCAGAAAAAAGATCTGTAAAATTTTCCCCTGGCCTGGAAGCTGACAAAAATCAGATATTCTTAGTACCAACATCATTTTTTCCGGGCTAAATTCCGTACGAACTTTATAATGAGAAAATATATTATTCACCTCAAAATTAAGTTTATGGAAAACAAAGCAGTTGATAAACCCAGAACCACCTGGCCCACTTTGTTTGACAATGGCTGGATGGAAAAATTCTTCAATGCCCCGCTGGATGAATTCTTTAACATGGGCAAAGTGATGAACGTACCTGCTGTAAATGTTTCGGAAACGGAAAAGGAGTTCAAACTGATGATTGCAGCACCCGGAATGGAAAAGAAAGATTTTAAGGTAGAAACGTTCGACGATACACTGACCATAAGCGCTGAGCATGAAAAAGAAGAGAAAGAAGAAAAGAACGGACGGTACAATCGCCGGGAATACAATTACAGCAGCTGGAGCCGCAGCTTTACCCTTCCTGAAAACTGCAATACCGGTAAAATAGATGCCACTTATGTAAATGGAGAATTGAAAGTGGTGCTTCCCAAAATGGAAGTAATAGCGCCAAAGA
>JBEBIF010000583.1:0-1824 GCA_040080515.1 Chitinophagaceae bacterium
GGTGTCGGCTCTCGCCTTTGCTTCAAAAGCAGAGAGCTGGCTGAGTATGCAGGTAAACAATTCATTGACATATACACTGATTTCTTCATCATATAAAATCAACTCAATGGCAAAAATTAAAACATTTGAAGGAGCATGTAAGCTCCTGAAACTTGACCCGGCAAAAGTATTACCGAAGGTAACCGGTATGCCGAAGCATCACCAGGAAGCGACTGTGGCACATGCGAAGCTGGTGATCATTGCAGAAGCATTAAACATGGAGGCTAATAATGGTAAACGTTGGGAACCTGATTGGACTAACGGTAATTGGGATAAGTATTATCCGTGGTTTAGAATGTCCGGTTCCGGGCTGTCGTTCGACGACTACGTTTTTCAGATTTCGTATTCGTATGTCGGCTCTCGCCTTTGCTATATCAGCAGTGATGTAGCTGAGTATGCAGGCAAGACGTTCAAAAAATTATATCAGCAATATTTCTGCATGTAGCAGGAAGCGGTGGTGTGCTGTATGAGCTGCGTTGTTCCGGTTCCAGGCTGTCGTACAACGACTACGATAATCAGAATTCGAATTCGAATGTCAGCTCTCACCTATGCAGAAAAATTTAACAGCACAGACCATGCCTCCCGATAGCTATCGGGATGGCAAAAAATGATTCAATAATAAAACTGGTTGGTAATGAAAGTGAATACCAGTTTTAAAAGCAAAGGAAAATGAGTTACGATCAATGTCACAGATGCGGAGAGATGGCTTTCAAAACAAATGGAGAAGGCAAGTGGGTATGTTATAACATGGCCTTTTTTGGTACTTGCGAAAAGCCAAAACCAAAGCCAGCTGTAAAGGCATTTAAACTTCCAGGCAGAAATGAAAAATGCCTATGCGGTAGTGGTAAGAAATATAAACACTGTTGTCTGAAATGAAACGCCACAACAACCTATACCAACAAATCATCAGCCTGGATAATCTCCGGCTGGCCGAAGCAAAAGCCCGGAAGGGTAAGCAATGGCAGTATGGTGTACAGGTATTTGATCGTAACGCCGAAAGCAATTTACTGGCCCTGCAACAGATGCTGATTGATAAAACATACCGCACATCTGCATACACCATTTTCAAAGTGTATGAACCAAAAGAAAGGGATGTGTACCGGTTGCCTTACTATCCAGACCGCATATTGCACCATGCAGTAATGAACGTAATGGAGCCGCTGTTTGTAAAAACATTTACTGCCGATACTTACAGCTGCATCAAAAAACGGGGCATACATGCAGCTGCCAATGCTGTTAAAAAAGCATTGAAGGATCAGCCAGGTACACAGTACTGCTTAAAGATGGATGTAAAGAAATTCTATCCATCCATTAACCATGCGGTGATGAAGCAGCTTATTCGCCGCAAAATAAAAGATGCTGACCTCCTTTGGCTGCTGGATGAAATAATTGACAGTGCAGACGGATTACCCATTGGCAATTATCTCAGCCAGTACCTTGCTAATTTTTATCTTACTTATTTCGACCATTGGTTGAAAGAACAGCAACAGGTAAAGTATTACTTCCGCTATGCGGATGACCTGGTAATTCTTTCGCACAGCAAAGAGCATCTTCATTCGCTGTTTACAAACATTGAGCAATACCTGAATGAAAAATTAAAGTTGACTGTAAAAAGCAACTGGCAGGTATTCCCTGTTGCAGCCAGGGGAATTGACTTTGTGGGCTATGTGTTCTATCACACACATACCCGCCTGCGCAAAGGCATCAAACAAAACTTTGCCCGGATGATGGCAAAGAAACCAAATACTCAATCCATCGCCTCCTATTGCGGCTGGACAAAACATT
>JBEBIF010000584.1:0-1816 GCA_040080515.1 Chitinophagaceae bacterium
ACACCAACTGTGTCACCTCCTGTCACCACTACGTATTATGTGGACCTGGATGATAACGGCTGTAAAAACAGGGATTCTGTAAAGGTAAATGTGGTGGATCATGTAACGCTGATCCCAATGAGCGATACCATTGTTTGCAAAGGCGACACAGTACAATTGCATGTTACCTCAGACGGGTTACAGTATTCCTGGACGCCGGCCGGTCAATTGATCAATCCACTGGTTAAAAACCCGCTTGCTATCACTAATACATTTACGAATTATATCGTTACCGCAATTATCGGTGGGTGCAACGCAGTAGATAATATAGGCGTGACACCCGTTCCCTATCCAGTGGTATATGCAGGGGCAGATGCTATCATTTGTTATAACACTTCTATACAACTGCATGGAAGTACAGATGGCAGTTCCTGGCTGTGGGCACCTGCCAGCAGGCTCAATGATGCCACCTCCCTGAACCCGGTGGCTTATCCACCCCGGACCACCGACTTCATACTATCTGCCTATGACACGAAAGGATGCCCAAAGCCCGGAAGAGATACTGTAACTATCACGGTACTCCCAAAAATGAGGGTATCTGCCGGTAATGACACTGCAGTAATAACCGGTCAGCCCCTTCAGCTATTTGCCACCGGCGGAGAGACGTATGTATGGAGTCCGGCCATTTATTTATCGTCTGCCAGTATTGCTAACCCCGTTGCTTTATATGTGGACCCTTCAACCGGGATAAAATATAAGGTGATCGCTTATGATGAGAACGGTTGTTCAGACTCTGCTTATGTTACCGTAAAAGTGTTCAAAACAAAGCCTACAGTGTTTGTACCAACCGGCTTTACGCCAAATAATGATGGAAGAAATGATATTCTCCGGCCGATAGCTGTGGGAATAAAAAGCATTGATTATTTTACTATCTACAACCGCTGGGGACAGGTACTTTTCACTACCACTGTTAATGGAAAAGGCTGGGATGGAAAAGTAAACGGGCAGTTCCAGGCCTCCGGCACATTTGTGTGGATGGTAAAAGCCACAGACTACACTGGTACTGCCTATTTTGAAAAAGGAGTGGTTACACTAATACGATAAGTTACAGATCGTTTTTCCGGAAACGTTTTTTGATCAGCTCTTCCTGCCTGTCAGTAATTGAAGATGTTTTCCTAAGTATGCGGATAAAATGTTCTACCTCCGCTTCTGATGCCGGGCAACCGATATTCTCCCCTTCTTCGGCGCTTTCTCCCTCTTTCCTGAATTTGGAATCGGCCAGCAGTTGTCCGTCTTTATCAAGCACCAGCCAAAAAGGAATACCCTGCCCCTCTCCGTAGTGAGCTGTTTTCATCTCTTCCGCACCGGGATTTTCCAAATGCTTTTTTTCTTTGGACTCACTCACTACAAGGTGAACGATCACATAATTATCCTGGAAGAACTTTTTGCATACAGGATCGTTCATACTGGTATCCATTTTATGACACCAGCCGCACCAGGAGGCATGAAATAACACAAACACTTTTTTATTCTCTTTATCTGCCTGTTCATATGCCGCTTTTAAAACAACAGTTGTCGATGGTACGGTTGTTTGTGCCACAGTTACAAAAGAAGCAACTGCAATAAATACAGCAGATAGCACTAATTTTTTCATTGAACTATTTTAATTAACAAGCATCATTTATAATCGTACAGCTGTTCCTGTAGCGATCACCATCAGCATGCTGCCGCCGCTTCCCACCGTTTCAAAATCCAGGTCCACTCCCAATATTCCATTGGCACCAATGGCCTGTGCTTTTTCTGATAACTCCCGGAGTGCATCCTCCTTGGCTTGCTC
>JBEBIF010000133.1:0-8400 GCA_040080515.1 Chitinophagaceae bacterium
GAACTCTTTGTTCTTTCAACAAATTTCCCAATTTCCCAATTTCACTTTTCCCAATTGAATTACTCCGCTCTCCTCTCCTTTATGTCCACTACCGCTTCTGCCAAAAACTCTTCTACATCTTTCATGCCCAAATCTCCTTTGCCTTGTCTTCTTACGGCTACTTTATTTTCATTCATCTCTTTTTCTCCCACTACCAGCATATAAGGCACTCTCAGCAGTTCTGTGTCACGTATCTTTTTGCCGATCTTCTCGTTGCGGTCATCAACCTCTGCACGAATATCAGCTTTTTTCAGTTTATCTGAAACAGATTTTGCGTAGTCCAAAAACTTATCGCTGATGGGCAATACTTTCACCTGTACCGGTGCGAGCCACAGTGGTAATTTACCGGCATAATGTTCCAGCAGGAATCCGATGAACCTTTCGTGGGTACCCAGGGGAGCCCGGTGAATAATAAGTGGAATTTCCGCCTCATTGTTCTGGTTGGTAAATGATAATTTGAAACTGCGGGACTGTGCAAAATCCACCTGGTTGGTAGCCAGTGTAAATTCCCGGCCGATGGCGCTCCATATCTGTACATCGATCTTGGGCCCGTAGAAAGCGCCTTCGCCTTTTACTTCCACAAAAGGAATACCTGCCTCTATCATCACATTCCTTACCAGGGCTTCTGTTTCCAGCCACAGTTCCGGTTCGTTCACATATTTCTGTCCCAGCTTTTCAGGATCATGTAAACTCAATCTCATCACATACTTTTCTACCCCGAATATTTTAAAATACTTGATGTACATATCGTTCACCGCTTTGAACTCCTGGGCAAACTGTTCTTTGGTACAGTAGATATGTGCATCGTTCATGTGCAGGCAGCGTACCCGCATCAGTCCGAATAATTCGCCGCTTTGCTCATACCGGTAGCAGGTGCCATATTCCGCAATGCGGTACGGCATATCCCGGTAGCTCTTTGGTTCTGCATCAAATATCTTATGGTGATGCGGACAGTTCATTGCTCTCAGGTAATACTTCTCTCCATCCATTTCCATGGGGGGAAACATACTGTCTGCATAGTATGGCAGGTGACCACTGGTGAGGTACATGCTTTCTTTTGCAATATGCGGCGTTACTACTCTTTTGTATCCTGCTGCCAGTTCAGTTTCCTTGGCAAGTTTTTCCAGTTCTTCAATGATAACGGTACCATTGGGCATCCAAAGGATCAATCCCGGCCCTACATCATCACTCATGGTATAGATGCTGAGTTCTTTGCCCAGTTTGCGGTGATCTCTTTTCTTTGCTTCTTCCAGCATAGCCAGGTGTTCATCCAGTTCTTTTTGCGAAGGAAAGGTGACACCATATACTCTTGTCAATTGTTTATTCTTTTCATCTCCTTTCCAGTAGGCGCCGGCAATGCTCATCAGTTTGATGGCTTTGATGAAACCGGTATTGGGAATATGTGGTCCGCGGCACAGGTCTGTAAATTCTCCCTGTGTATATAAAGTGATCTCGCCATCCTGCAGGTTGCTCAGCAGGTCGAGTTTGTATTCATCTCCTTTATCAGTAAAATACTGAACCGCATCCGCTTTGGAAATTTCTTTGCGCACATACTGGCTGTTCTTTTTTGCCAGTTCATTCATTTTCTTTTCCAGTATGGCCAGGTCTTCTTCGGTCATCTTTTTCTCGCCCAGGTCCATGTCGTAATAGAACCCATTTTCCACGGGAGGTCCCACCCAGAATTTTACCCCGGGAAATAGTGACTCTACTGCTTCTGCCATCAGGTGTGCTGATGAGTGCCAGAAAGTATTCTTTCCATCTGTATCATTCCATGTCAGCAGGTTAAGTTTTGCATCTTCCTGTATAGGTCTTGTAGCATCCCACACCTGTCCGTTTATACTGGCCGCCAAAACTTTGCGGGCCAGGCCTTCAGAAATGGATTTGGCCACATCCAGCGCCGAAGTCCCATTTTCATACTGCCGCACAGCGCCGTCTGGTAATGTAATGTTGATCATATATTATAATTGATTACCTGCTTTTTAGGTGGGCAAAATTAACAAACTCTTGCCGGGCAGCCAATTTATCAATACGAATTCATTCGTTATTTTTGTTTTAATGAAAAGGATCCTGTCCACGTTTTGCCTAATTTTTTCATTATTGGTGCTATTGGCACCATTACGTTCGTCCGCACAGGACCTTACCGGTATCTGGAAGGGCTATTTCATATCTGAAGGTGGTGAATATTATAAACTGGAGTTCCAGGTAGCCCAGGGCAATTCGTATGGTGTGACGGGAGTATCTTATTCTTACCTCGATGTCCGTTTTTATGGCAAAGCCACTATGACCGGCAGTTTTATCAAAACCTCTTCTTCCTTCCGGATAAGAGAAATAAAAACGGTGGAAGTAAAAAGCAGTCTTGGCGGCGCCACCTGCATCATGAATTATAATTTTAAATACTCCCGGTCCGGTAAAGAAGAATTCCTGGAAGGCACCTATCTCGGAAAATTTGAAAGTAAATATGCCCTGGCCGAAAGCAAGTGGGGCGATTGTGGTGGTGGCAAGGTGTACTTAAGAAGGGTTGCCAAATCGGATTTTTATATAGAACCCTTTCTGCGCAATAAAGTAAAGACAGATGACCGGCCGGTAATCATCAATCAACCACCAATAAAGAAAGATTCCGCTAAAACAAAAACACCACCGGTAGTTATTAAGAAGCCACCCGTAACTACGAAAAAACCGCCGGTGACTAATAAGCCGCCTGTAACCAACAAGCCACCGGTTACGAAGATCAACACTCCCCCTGTTAAAAAAACAACGGATTCTCTTAAAACAAAGATCAATAACCCGGTAACGAAAATAACACCGCCGGTAACCACCAGGCCCGCCATATTAAAGACCCGGAGCAATGAACTGGTGAAAGCCCTGACCGTAGGCAGCAAAGAAGTGATTGTAAAGTTGTATGATAACGGGGAGATCGATGACGATACTATTTCTGTGTACTTCGATAATAAACTGGTCTTATCCTCCAAAAAACTGACCGCCACCCCATTGACCATCACGCTGAACCTGGAAGATGATAATGCCAACCATGAATTAATAATGGTGGCTGAGAACCTGGGGCGTATTCCGCCAAACACTTCCCTGATGGTGGTAGAATCCGGCGGGCAACGTTTTGATGTGCGCATCACGTCAACAGAACAGAAAAATGCGATGGTAAGATTCAGGTACCAAAAACCACAATAACTTCCTTTTCATTTTTTTGTAGTAGCGGTTGCCGTTTCTGTAAAAAATATAACCGGCTACTTTATTTTCCGTTATTTTTCCGTTGTAATGTTTCGTAAACTATTCATATCATTCCTCCTGTCCATTCCCCTGCTCTCTCCTGCGCAGGATATTAATGGCATCTGGAAAGGGAAACTGGTAATGGCACCCGGCGCCTGTTTCCCGGTCTATAATATCGAACTGCAGGTACAAGTGGCCGGCACCCGCATCACCGGTACAGCTTACCATTTTTCAGACTCGCTCAATTATGTACGGGAAAACTTTGAAGGCACCTACAGAAAAGACAGCGGACTTATCCTGATCCAGGAGAACGGGATCATCACCTTTAAGATCAAAGAAGATTGTGTACCCTGCATCAAAAAATATGTACTCACCTATCATAAAGGCGGCGGAAATGTTGTAACAGATGAGCAACTGAGAGGCACCTGGACCGGTAAAGCCACTGATGGCAAAACGGCCTGTGATCCCGGCACGATCGTACTCAACCGCTTTGAGAAATCTTCTTTCAAACCGGATTTTAAATTACCTCCTTCCCTTACCAAAAGAAAAGCAGAACTGGTAAAGGAAATAAAAGTAGATACCGGCACTATTAAGATCGACTTCTATGATAACGGGCAGATAGACGGTGATACCATTTCAGTATATGCGAATGGAATGCCGGTTGTTTCCAATAAACTGCTGACCGCAAAGCCGGTGACGATAAATATACGGATCGATCTCAAACGTACAGAACAGGAACTCATCATGGTAGGTGAAAACCTGGGTTCTATTCCTCCCAATACAGCGCTGATGATCATACATGCCGGTTCTAAACGCTACCAGTTGTACCTCACGTCTGATGAACAAAAGAATGCGATGGTCCGGTTCATCTATGAGAAGCCGGTACCTGTTGTGATCAACCAGTAATACATTGCCCGCTGGCCGCCTTTTTGAGTAGTGTCTCAGTTTAAAAAACGACTGTTTTTAAATGCCCTGAACCACATAGGTATATAGAAATACACACATAGGATATCTATGTGGCTGTCTATGTTTCTATATCTCTATGTGGTTCAAATCTATTTCAACCTGAGACACTACCCTTTTTTGTGTCTTCTGCTCCGCTCATAATCTCTGTTGCCCGCTTCATCATTATTTTTTTACAGCCAACGAAGATTGTCGTAGCTTAAGCTACCTAAATCAATTTGCCATGAAACAGAAAATTCTACTTTCTCTTGTCATGTTATCCTTCATCGCCGCAGCTAATGCGCAAAAAAAGGAAAAAAGCATCACTGGTTATGCCATCACTGCTACAGAAAAAGGAGGCCGTAACTGGAAAGAAGTAACCCTGGTTAATGTTTCCACCGGGGAACGATTACAATCCATTTACAACAGTAAGGATGAGGTGCCGGCACTGAATGCCAGGACAGGAAAGCCGGTTGTAAAGAGTGAGCCATCAAAGACGACGAGTAAGACAGCCACCTACACCATTACCAGCCCGGAACGGAAAGTGGTGAACCTGGACCAGGTGCTTGACAAAGGCAGTAACAACAATGTCAATGTGAGAACTTATACAAGGGTTGTTGTGGTACGACAAGAAGTACAAAAGGAAAAACCTTTTGCCACCAACTCTGCCGCAATGGCGTATGACAAAAAACATGACCGGCTTTATTATACACCGATGGGCATTAACCAGCTCCGGTTTATTGATCTGAAATCAAAAACACCCAAAGTGTATTTCTTTGAGGATGAGGCTTTCGGTGTGGTAGCCAATACGGGTGATGTGAACAACCAGATCACCCGCATGGTGATCGCTTCTGATGGTAATGGTTATGCCCTTTCTAATGACGGGAATCATCTTATCCGTTTTACTACTGGTAAAAAAACAGTTATTACAGACCTGGGCGCTGTTTCGGATGATGTGGCGAACGGCGCTAATTCTGTTCACAACCGCAACAACTTTGGTGGTGACCTGATCGCTGATGCAAATAAGAACCTTTACCTCATCACTGCCAACAGGGCTGTTTATAAGATCAATATTGAAAACAAAACAGCAACATTTTTGGGAAAGATCAAAGGGTTACCAGAACGTTTTTCCACTAACGGCGCCATGGTAGAAGAAGGCAGCAAAGTGATCGTTGCCAGTTCAGAATCCACTGAGGGTTATTACCGGTTTGATCTGAATACGTTACAATCCGAAAAAGTATCAGACGGCGGTGATGTGTTCAGCACGTCTGACCTGGCCAATGGCAACCTGGCCTTTGAAAAGAATAAAAAGGAAAAAGAAGAAGCACCGGTTGCAGAGAACAAACCCGTGGTAACAGACGCTGCTGCAAAGGGAACCCAACCACAAGAGCAGTTGTTGAAGAACGGGATATCCATTTACCCCAACCCTGTTACCGAAGGTGTGACCAAAGTATCATTTGCTAATCAGCCAACCGGAAGATACGAGGTGCAATTGCTTGACCTTAGCGGACGGCTGATCACAGCAAAGGAGATAAACGTAAACAGTGAATCACAAGTAGAAGAGATACGTTTTCCTGAATTATCTGTAAAAGGCAATTACCTGCTGCGTATTTCAGGGGCATCAAGCAAAACAGCATTTACCAGTAAGATAGTGGTCCAGTAATTTTAGTCATTACATTTTATGTCAAAATAAAAAGGCCTTCTTCCGAAGGCCTTTTTTAAATATTATAAGATCCGGGGTCATTTACAATAATAAGGATCGGCTGCGTTACCATTATTCATGGGATAGCAAAAATGCAGGCTGCGGGAAGTGATGCCGGTAATATATACATTCACTTTCCTAGCTTTCTTATTGCCGGGTGCTTTGGCGCTTTTACCACCTTTTGAAGGCAGGTTGTCCACTACCAGTGTTTCAGTTTTGACGATCTTTCCTTCTTTCTTGAAATAATCAACCTTCAGTGTAACCCGGTCTATTGCATAACCAGTACCATTGAGAATGGGAATTTCAAAATCATCCAACCCGTCGTCCTTGGTTATATAATTAATATTGCCTACGGCAACATATTTAGGCCATTGGTTTCGGATCGAAGCTTCTTTTGCTGCCAGTGCTGCCAATTGTTTCTTCTTCAGCTCATCTGCTTTTTTCTTTGCTTCAGCATCAGCTTTAGCTTTCGCAGCAGCTTTTTCTTTGTCTGTCACTGCTGGTTTTGTGGCAGTTGGGTCGGTGGCAGGCGTTGTGGTAGTGGTAGCAGGTTCTGTAACTACAGGATCTGTTGCCATTGAAGGGGTTGTTGCAGTATCTGCTGTCGCAGTGGGTTCAGTAGTGGTGGTGGTTGCTTCCGGGGCAGTGTTAGCAGTTGCTGTATCAGCCGTGGATATAGAGACCGTTGTGGTGGAGTTAGCACCCTTATTCTTTTCCATATCCTGGTAAACAAAATATCCGACGCCGCCAAGTACAGCCACCAGGAATGCCCATGATACCCAGGCCGTGCTTTTCTTACCAGTTGCAGCCGGTGTTGCCGAAGCAACTGGTGCAGCGGCTACTGAGGCAGCTGCAGGCTTTTCAGTAATGGTTACAACGGGTGTTTCAGTAACAGGAGGTTTGACGGCCTCAAAAGGCGGGGGTGTGTGAACAAGGATCGAATCCAGTTCTGGTAATTCGCCTGCGGTTGTCCATTTTTCAAGGCCGTCATACCAGATCGGTGTTGAGGCAGCGATACCTTTCTCTTTCAATTCTTCTATCGAAAAGGGTCCTTGCTGTCCGGTGCCGTCATTTAAGAAATACTTTTTCATGATTGTGGTTTATGGTTTAATGATAAAAAACGGTGGCAGGGAGGGAAAATCGGCTGTAAACAGGAATTGGAAGAAGGCTATAAAGCTAATAGGTTTATGAGTATGCACCAAATAGATTCGCAGGGACCTTAAAATTTGAAATTCCACGTTACGGCGGGCAAGACCCACCTTCACCTGAACGAGTTTTGGAGAAGCGAAGCTTATAAGAACAAGCGCATGGTCAGAATTTGAAATTCCAGGTTACGGCGGGCAAAACCCACCTTCACCTGTATAAATTTTGCAAGAGCTGATCGGATAAGAATACGGGAGTAGTTAAAATTTGAAATTCCAGGTTACGGCGGGCAAGACCCACCTTCACCTGTATAAATTTTGCAGGAGCTGATCGGATAAGAATACGGGAGTAGTTAAAATTTGAAATTCCAGGTTACGGCGGGCAAGATTGGGAATAAAGACACTTGTCTTGCTTCTACTTTCAGATCTCCATTGAGGGGGCTGCCCGTCTGGTCAAAATAAATAAAATAAGGATTCATCCGGCTGTACAAATTATAGATACTGAACACCCAGTAGCTGGTTATTTTACCTTTCTTTTTTGGCGATGGGGTTAAAGTGGCCGAAAGGTCCAGCCGGTGATAGGCTTTCATGCGGTACTGGTTCAGTTTACTGTATTCCTGTGTCAGCACTCCGTTGATCACATAAAACCGTTCCGGCAAAGTGATGGCATTACCAGTGCCATATACAAACACGGCACCGAATCTCCATTTTTTACTGGCTTCATAATTAGCCACTACAGAAAGATCGTGACGGCGGTCATATTTCACCGGGTATCGTTCGCCATCATTGAGTTGTGGGAATTTTCTCCATGTCCACGACAACGTATAACCCACCCAGCCTGTAAATCTGCCCTTCAATTTATTCACCAGCATTTCTGCACCATAGCTCCATCCTTTTCCGAATACAAATTCTTCTTCCGGATCGGCCAATGACGGGGTGTAACCTTCTTTATATTCCACCTGGTTTTGCAGGTCTTTATAATATACTTCTAATGAGGTCTCGTAGGTATTGTCCTGAAAGTTCTTAAACAGGCCCGCCGCATACAACCAGCTGATCTGCGGTTTTACAATATAAGTGCTCGGCACCCAAAGATCTGTTGGTAATGTGGTGCCGGCATTACTTACCAGGTGGATGTATTGCAGGTTTCTTGTAACGGCTGCTTTAATGGACGTTTCATCATTTACTGCATATCGGATAGTGACCCGTGGTTCCAGTCCGCCATACGTTTTTACAGCCGCAAAACTTTTATACACGGTACTGTCCAATTTATTACCATCCGCATCCCGGGTATATAAATTATAAGGACCGATCTGGGTAAAGCTGCTGAAACGAAGGCCGTAATTCACTTTCCAC
>JBEBIF010000585.1:0-1803 GCA_040080515.1 Chitinophagaceae bacterium
T
This sequence comes from Chitinophagaceae bacterium, assembly GCA_040080515.1. Taxonomy (GTDB): domain Bacteria; phylum Bacteroidota; class Bacteroidia; order Chitinophagales; family Chitinophagaceae; genus JJ008. Next base: position 2 of record JBEBIF010000585.1, read on the forward strand.
GTCGCAACCCGCAAGGGCATTGGCATTGCGGGCGGTCTGCGGCCATGAGGGACTTAATCAGAGGTTCCCTGATAACTGTTACACCAGCGAGTCTTTGGAATTTAACCATCCATCAATGCAACATAATATTTATTGGAAGACATCCTACATATTGGAGACAGCATGTTTGCCTGTTACAATTCACCCGCTTGCAAGTGAGGTTTTAGAGCGGCAATTTTTAATGGTTATAATAAAATAGTAGTTTAACGATTGAACTTATTTTTTAAGGAGCAACATTTATAATGTTACGTTATTCAATTTTTGCAGCCTTGCTGATTTTTTGTGCGCCTGTCATGGCTGATTCCATTGATGTGAATCTGAATAACAACGCTGCGCAATTTCAATACATCGCCCCTGTCGGGTACAGTGAAGAAGGTAAAGCCGAGCTACATGCTGGCTTCATATTCGACAACAATAATAATGTGCTAGGCGATGTAGGTCTGCTGGTAATGAGTGATATGGGCAAATCATCGGGTACCACTCTGGGTGTGGGTCTTAAAGCGGTAGCGGCTTTAAGCGGTGATTTCTCCATGGCGCTGGCACTGGGTGGTAAAATGCGCCTTACACCATTTGTCAATCGACGCATAGGCTTGGTCGGGCTTGTTTATGTGGCGCCAAAAATTGTCTCTTTTGGTGGTGCAGATTTTTTTGTGCATGGTGGAGCAAGTGTAGAATATGAAATAATTAAACAGGCTGTAGCTTATGTTGGTTATCGAAACATACGATTCGGCGTGGAGCATAGTCCTGATATGGTGAATGAAAAAAATGCACACTTGGGTGTGAGGATTTCTTTCTAGTCTGAAAGATGTAATTAGGGTAATCTAATCAGGCAGGGTTAGTTTTGACTGCGCCAACCACAAAGCAAAATTAATATTAATTTTAGGAGTGTAATGATGAAAATGAATGTTGGGACAGTTGACAGTTTTATTCGAATGAGTATAGGCACATGCCTTTTGTTTGTGGCGGCTGTTTACTACAGCTGGTGGTCGGGGATAGCAGGCGTTCTTCTTCTGCTTTCGTCACTTTTTAATTGGTGTCCTGTTTATAGGGTATTAGGTTTTTCCAGCCGCAATAAAAATACTTTACACAGCGCTGAATAAGTTTTCCGCTCGTGGTGAAATGTTCTAGCTTCGTTTGAAGCGCCTTTATCAATCCATGAGCGGAGGGTTGTTAGCACCCATGCGGCAACCCTTGTAGATAAAGCCTTAAGTGCCTCCGCGATCAATTGGCAAAAATGGATACGAACAGGTTCATGCAGCCAGTTTATATAGAACTGGTGTTGCAACCACGACTGGCGATAGATGGTCCAGCCGAGCTTGGTTGTGTTGGCGCTTATATAATATTCCGGTGTACTCAGTAATCCTTGGAATAGCCTCGGCGCGATCTTGTCAAATTGTTCGAGTATTTTTTGGTATTCATGCGCATAAAATTAACTGCCACGATCTAAGTGGTGGATGACTTTTGGGTGGCCGCTTCTGTGCGATAGCGCGAAGAAACAAAGATTAATTAGTCAGGTTTTTCGTCATGCGACAGCTCACCGCATAGCCCGCCAAATCACCCCTTAAAAAGTCTTTTTGAACCAGCAAGTAAAGCCAGCCCTCGTTATTCCATTTTGCGTTAGATAAGGAGAACAAGACGGCAAGGATGAGGTGACGGTGCGTGGTTGTTGCCGATTCATCGGCTTTACAACCACGGCCTACCCCTTGCGGGTGAAGACAGTACATTTGAGTACGGCTATAACCAACCACTTTGCAACCGTCTTT
>JBEBIF010000586.1:0-1800 GCA_040080515.1 Chitinophagaceae bacterium
ATTTGATTTAAAAGCTGAATATATAATTCAATACCTTCTTTGATTTCATCAATATAAATATACTCATTGGCTGTATGACTTCTGGCAGAATCTCCGGGTCCCATTTTTAGTGAAGAAAATGGCATCAGTGCTTTGTCGGAAGTGGTAGGAGAGCCATAATATGTTCTGCCCAGTTTCATTCCCGCTTTCACTAACGGATGCTCCAGCGGAATAGAAGTGGAGCGAAGCCGGGTACTTCTGGCTTTTATATCACAATTCACATTACTCTTTATTATCTCCAGCACTTCCTCAAAACTATATAATTCATTTATTCTTGTGTCCACCACAAAACGACATTCTGCAGGAATTACATTATGTGCTTTGTTCTCCGTTTCAATTACGGTCACACTCATTTTATTAGCACCCAGTAGTTCCGACACTTTTGGAAACTGGTAGCTGCTGAACCAGGCAATATCTTTTAGTGCATTGTAAATAGCATTCTCACCCTCATTTCTCGCAGCATGGCCGGCCTTGCCGTGACTGGTGCAATCAATTACCATCAAGCCTCTTTCTGCCACCGCCATTTGCATTTGGGTAGGTTCGCCAACAATAGCACAATCAATCTTAGGCAGGAAGGGCAGCGTATATTCAATGCCGCCGGTACCAGAAATTTCTTCCTCAGCTGTTGCAGCAAACACAAGATTGTATTTAAGATCGCTCCGATCGAAATAATGTAAAAAAACGGAAAGCAGTGAAACAAGACAGCCACCTGCATCATTGCTGCCTAGTCCAAATAATTTCCCCCCATCAATAATTGGAGAAAAAGGATCTTTGGTGTACTGGGGATTCGGCTTTACGGTATCATGGTGAGAATTTAGCAGGATGGAAGATTTGCTTTCATCAAAGTGCTTGCCCAAAGCAAACACATTATTGCCAACTCTTGTATGCGCTATTCCTTTCGCTCCAATATAGCGGCAAAGAATGCCGGCTGTCTGTTCTTCCTCTTTACTGAATGATGGAGTGGCGATCAGCTCCTTTAGCAGTTCTACCGATTCGTCTTGTAGTATCGTCAGGTTGTTAGTCATTTATGATGGATGTTCCCGTAGTTCCTTTTACCAGGTCGGGCAGGTTTTCTGCATTGCCGATAATTATTTTGCCCACTCCGTTTTTCAGAGCGGCAAAAGCATTATCCAGCTTCGGTATCATACCCGCAAATATTTTATTTTTTGCTTTCAGCTGCTGGTAATAAGCCGGGCTTATCTCCGGAATAACCGATGAATCATCCTCTGCATCAAGCAGCACACCACTTTTTTCAAAGGAATAAATAAGCTCGACTTCATACAATTCACTCATGCCTCTTGCGATCTCCTGTGCTATCGTATCAGCATTGGTGTTCAGCAATTGTCCCTGTTGGTCATGAGTGATGGGTGCAAATACCACAGCAATATTCATGGCAAGCAAGTTGTATATCAGGTCAGTATTGATAGCATCCACGTCGCCTACAAATCCATAATCCAATACCGGGTGGTTCCTTTTATGCGCCAGTATAGTATCGCCATCTGCACCGCAAAGCCCGATAGCATTGCAATGATTGGCCTGCAGGGCTGCTACAATGTTTTTATTGATAAGACCGGCATACACCATGGTAACGATCTTCAATGTTTCCGCATCGGTGATCCTTCTACCGTCAACTACTTGTTGTTCAACACCAAGCTTTTCTGCCAAACGGGTGGCCAGTTTGCCACCACCATGTACCAGTATCTTTTTCTCTTCAATGGAAGCAAAATCTTTCAGGAATGAGGAAAGCTTTGTTTCATCATC
>JBEBIF010000134.1:0-8316 GCA_040080515.1 Chitinophagaceae bacterium
CTTCATTCTTTTAGATAAGCCCAGCTCGTAACCGATCATTACCGCCACATTTTTGTATCCTTTGCTTAAATGCACCAGCTGATTGAATTCGCTGATTGCAGGATGGTCAACCGGGTAAGGCTTTCCTGCCCAGATGATCTGTACCGGGAAATTAGTATCAGCCAGTAATTTTGCAAACCGCTCTTCAGCAGTTGTAATAAGCCCCGCTCTTTTGTACCCGGCAAAACGTCTTGCCCAAACGATCGTAAAAACATCGGGGTTGAATATCTTTCCTGTTTGGTCGGCAACAATTTCGAAGGCCCTTTTCTTCAAATATTTTTTGCGGTCATCAATACCATAATCATCTCCCGCCTCCATGAATTTATACAATTGCTTATCTGCCCAGTACCGCCAGTTCTGTGCATTGGTGATAGAGATGATCGGACAGATGTTACTATACTTGCCCCACATGGCCCGTGACACATGTCCGTGCAGTTGCGAAACACCATTCGCCAGCCTGGCAAAACGCAATGCGGCCAAAGAATGATTGAACTGGTCGCTGTCGTTATCATATAACTTCTTTACCTGCTCCACCGTGAGGCCGCAGAAATAACTCATTTTATGACAGAGATAAATATCATGCTTTTCATTTCCTGCTTCTTCCGGTGTGTGTGTGGTAAACACCAGCCGCTTTCTTACGTCCTGGATATTATTACCAAATTTTTTATAGAGATAAAAAGCTGCTGACAACCCATGTGCTTCATTCAGGTGATACAACTCCGGGTTAAAACCCAGCAGGTCCACCAGTTTAGCGCCACCCACACCCAGCAAAATAAACTGTGCCACTTTGGTAGCTACATTGGCATCATACAACCGGTGAGTGATCGTTTGAGATACATAATCATTTTCCGGCACATCGGTGGAAAGCAGAAATAACGGGGCTGTTTTAAAGGTCTCCGGGTTCAGGTACAACACCTTTACCCAAACCGGGTGTTCATGTATCGTTATCTGAAACTTGATACCGGTATCTTCTAAAAAACTGTATTGCTTTTCATTCCAGGCCACATCAAGGGTTTGGTCCTGGTTACGCTCCTGGTCGTAATAGCCATACTTCCAGAGTATCCCTATCCCGATCAGGTTTTGTTTTAATTCGTAAGCGCTGCGAAGGTGTGAACCGGCGAGAAAGCCCAAGCCACCGCTATATATTTTCAGCGGTTGATGTGTAGCGAACTCCATTGAGAAGTAAGCTACTTTTTTTGAATAACGGCTTTCCGCAGGATACGGAACTGAATAATTAGTAAAATTCATACTGTGTTCTTTTTACACGAGGGTGCAATATATTATTTAATCCCCATTTGACCTAAGTCATTGAATTTCACTATGGCTGAGCAATACAATATCAAAATGAAGTGGCAAGGTTAAAAGGAAAGGATAACATGGAAAAATTTATTTCCTAACAGGCTTTTTCGCAGCCGCTGGTTTATCAGCTTTAGGCACTGCCGGTTTTACCCATTTTCTTCTGCCAAAACTGCCATTAAAACTGCAGTTCAACCCCCGGCGGGAGCCACAATTCTCCTCTTTTAAGGAAACGGAACCGGATGAAAAAGTAAAAACAAGAATACACGGGTCGCCGTCTTCCCTGTATTCAGCAGTGTTGGATGATCTGAACTTGGCCTCTCCTTTTAGCTCTCCGGTACAGGCGCCATTGTTTTTGTCAAAATGAACGAAGAAACTAAGACGGTCAGGTTTTCTGCCATCCCGGATAGAGACGAGGTTTAGCTTGCCCGTACCATAATCAGCAGAAAATTTATGCTTGCGGGGTAATGTGTCGATCGGGTTGATAAGATCGGTTACTTTTTCGTCCAGCGCATCCGTCATGATCAACGTAAACGTTTTGGCATCTGCATTCAGCACATACACATCTTTCCCTTCGCTTATACTGCCGTCCGTGTTTTTCCGCTGGACTATTTTGGTAATCGTATATCTTCTATCCAGTACAACCGACTGGGCTGTGGCAGCACTCTGGTCGGGCCGCAGTGCTGTAATTGCACCAATAAAATCGTTTCCTTTATCAAAAGCTAAAATGAATACAGCCCTTTTATCATTGGCCACGGTTTTGATGAACAAATAGCTTTCTCCTTTCGGCACTTCCGTTTTACCCAATGAATAGATCTTTGGCTTCACTCCTTTGCCATACACTTTGCCAAGAATTGAATCTGGTACAAACTGGGTAAACACTTTATAACTGATCAGTAATGTATCCTTCATTTTTTTGGCTAAAGAAGTATCTGCAAATTGAAAGGGCAATTGTAGAGGCTCAAAAAAGGCGATGAAGTCTGACACATCTACTGGTTCCTCACCAGAAAGGGAAGGCTTTTTTTTGCTTTTGCAACCGGCAAAAAGGGCCAGGGCCAAAACTACAAGTACATATTTCCTGAAAACTGCCATAGTAAGTGATTGGTTTCCCGAATGTAAGCGTTTCCGGGAAAAGCGGCAATAGGAAGAATACATAGGCTAAGAGGTTAAATGAGAAAAAGAGATATGTATCTCGCCCAGAGATAAAAGAGAAAAAAGAGTAGATGCGGAGAAATTCGATAGCTCTTTCTCTCCTTTTCTCATTTAACCTCTTAGCCAAAAATTGTATTTGTATTTATTTGCCCAGGCAATTCCCCTTCTCTCCTTTATCTCTGGGCGAGATGTATTCCTCTTTCTCTCCTTTTCTCCTTTAACCTCTTAGCCAAAATTGTATTTCTTTTTCATAAGATAATTTTTTAGATTTGTCTAAATTTATTTTTAGTCATGCTGAATTACTCTACCAGCGAAGAAAATTATATCAAGGCCATCTACCATCTGCAGCAGCAGGATGATATGGTATCCACCAATGAACTGGCTGCCGAATTAAAGACCCGGCCTGCATCGGTGACTGATATGATGAAAAAGCTAAAAGCCAAAAAACTCCTGAACTATGAACCCTACCAGGGCTTTCACCTTACCAATGACGGCAATAAAGTAGCCTTGAACATTATCCGGCGGCACCGTCTCTGGGAATTCTTCCTGGCAGAAAAATTAAAATTCAGCTGGGATGAAGTGCATGAAGTGGCCGAAGACCTGGAGCATGTTACTAATAAAAAACTCATCGACAAGCTGGATGAATTTCTCGGCTTTCCAAGGGTGGACCCGCACGGAGATCCTATTCCTGATGCCAATGGAAAAATTGAGATCAGTAACAAAATAGGGCTTACCGAATTACCACTGAACAAACCCGCCATCGTAAACAGTGTAAGCGATCAGTCCAGCAAGATACTTGAGCTGCTGGAACATAAAAACATCTCTATTGGTACCCGGCTGGAAGTAAAAAGAAAATTTGATTTTGATGATTCCATGGAAATACGGATCGGCCGGCAACCCGCCTTCACTATCAGCAGGCAATTAGCGGAAAACATTTTTGTAACCACCCCGCTTACACCCCACAATGATAAAAGCGGGAAAATAAACAGGTAAATAACTTATTAATGAATCGCAAATTAGATACAGATACCTCTCTGAGCGAAGTACATCAGAGTGTGGATACCACCAGCCTGAAAAGAACAGGTTTTAGAAAAATACTGGCTTTCTTCGGCCCGGCCTATCTCGTAAGTGTAGGCTATATGGACCCGGGCAACTGGGCCACCGACCTTGCCGGAGGCAGCCAGTTTGGCTACACGCTTATCTGGGTACTCCTAATGAGCAACCTGATGGCGCTGCTGCTACAAAGTTTATCAGCCAGGCTGGGAATTGTAAGAGGCCGCGACCTGGCACAGGCCAACAGGGAGACCTATCCAAAGTATATCAACTATGCATTATATGGCCTTGCTGAAATTGCTATTGCCGCTACCGATCTTGCCGAGATATTAGGTATGGCCATCGGTATACAGCTTCTCACGGGGCTGCCGCTTATTTGGGGTGTTTTGATTACCGTTCTCGACACTTTTCTTTTCTTATTACTGCAGCGTCTGGGCATGCGGAAAATGGAAGCCTTTATTATCGCTCTGGTTGTCATTATCGGCGCATCATTCCTCATAGAGATCATTTTAGCCAAACCCAATCTTGCAGAAGTATCCAAAGGGTTCATTCCGCATATTCCAAACAATACCGCTTTATACATTGCTATCGGTATCATTGGTGCCACGGTAATGCCGCATAACCTGTACCTCCACTCAGCACTGGTGCAGACAAGAAAAATAAAACGGGATGACGCTGGTATAAAAAGAGCATTGAAATTGAATTTTATCGACAGTGCCATAGCCCTCAACCTCGCCTTCTTTGTAAATGCAGCCATATTGGTACTCGCCGCTACCGTTTTCTTTAAAACAGGAAGAACAGACGTTGGAGAAATAAAACAAGCCCATGAATTACTGGCTCCCATGTTAGGCACTAACCTGGCCCCGATACTCTTTGCTGTAGCATTGATCGCCTCCGGTCAGAGTTCCACTATCACCGGCACATTGGCCGGCCAGATCGTAATGGAAGGTTATTTGAAATTACGCATTGCTCCGTGGATCCGCCGCCTGATGACGAGATTAGTGGCTATCATTCCGGCGGTAATTGTGATCTTAATAAATGGAGAAGATAATATCGACAGCCTGCTGATCCTAAGCCAGGTCATACTAAGTTTGCAATTAGGTTTTGCCATCATACCGCTGATACATTTTACCAGTGATAAAAAAACAATGGGCAAATTTGTTATCAAACCATTCGTTATACTACTCGCATCTCTTATTACAGTCGTGCTGGTGTATTTGAATATCCGTATGGTGATGGATCAGGCTTCTTCTTTCTTCAGCAATTCCGATAGTATTTTCTGGAAAGCAGTTATCATTCTTGCCGGGCTGTTCTACGTATCCTTGCTGGTGATAGCTATTTTTTACCCGCTATTATATAAAAAGAAAAGCAGCACTCCTGTTGAGATACATCCCGAAGCAACACCAATGCAGCAAATAGAGGTGCCTACTTATGATCGTATAGCTATAGCTCTTGACTTCAGCCAAAATGATCATAAACTCATTGCACATGCCATCGGGCAGGGACATAAAAAAACAACGTATATACTCATACATGTGGTGGAAAGCGCCGCTACCCGAATTATTGGAAAAGAAGCAGATGATCTCGAAACCCGGAAAGACCAGCAGCATATAGATACGTATGTAGCCCAACTAAAAGAAAAAGGAATTGAATCAACCGGGGTGCTTGGTTTTAGTGTCCGGGCAAAAGAAATAGTACGGTTAGTAAAAGAAAATAATGCAGAAATGCTGGTAATAGGTGCTCACGGGCACACCGGTATTAAAGACCTGATCTATGGACAAACGGTGGATGCCGTACGCCATGAATTAAAAATTCCGGTACTCGTGGTGCATGTGTAAGCTTGTAACTGCACTTAAGCCACCATACCTCTCGAATGATCCTTAAGCAAATGTTTGAACCGGCTGAAGGTTTCCGGCTTTATGTTCAGGTAAGAAGCCAGGTACTTTTGAGGCACCCGCTGCAACAACTCAGCGTTTTTTGTAACAAACTGAAGGAACCGTTCCCTGGGTGTCATATTCACCATTTGCATTTGCCACCGGTCTTTCAGCACCATCGTATGTGTGATCACCATTCGGCCAAGGTGCTCCATCTTTTTTGATTTTGCAAATACCGATTCCATATCTGCATAGCTGATCGAGGCCACTACAGAAGGTTCTATCGCTTCCACCGTATATTCTGATGGCAGCCGGCTATGAAAAGATTCCTGGCTATGTATGATATGTCCTTCAACTGATATTTGTGTATTGATCTCTTCATTCCCTTTTACATAATACTTTCGGATAAGCCCCTTGAGAATAAAATTGAAGTAGTTCTCTATTTCTCCCGTCCGGGTAAGCAGTTGCTTTTTATCAAATTTTCGCTCCAGTATTACTGGTCGCAGGTATTCATTGAATTCATCGTCCGTAATATCAATGAATTTCCTCAGGTAGCTCAAAAAAGTAAGCAATGTGTACATGCCCGAATGATTAACTAAAAGGTAGACCAATAATTGATTCAAATCAAGAGAATTTGCAACTTTTTTTTGCGGTAACTGCTATTTAGGGGTAATCTCTTACTGTTTTTTGGTAAGATGCTTCAGCCGGCTGAATGTTTCCGGCTTAATGTTGAGGTAGGAAGCCAGGTATTTTTGAGGTACCCGCTGCATCATATGCGGGTGGTGCTCTACATAATCAAGAAACCGCTGCCGGACATTTTTTGCCTGCCAGATGTATTTTCGTTCGTCCTTCTTTATGTACATACCTTCCAGTATCATGCGCCCAAGCATTTCTCCTTGTGGAAAATGCTGCAACGCCTCCTGCATCTTATCATAACGGATAGAGACAAGAGAGCTCACTTCTATCGTTTGTATGACTACCGGTGATGGGGTACGGGTTAAAAAAGAAATTTCTGAATTAATGACATGGCCTTCTGTAGCCAGTTGCAGTATCAGATCATTCTTCTTCACCTTTACATATTTCATTACCAGGCCGCTTACTACCATATTCAGGTAGTTGTCCGTATCCCCTTCTTTAACGATCACTTCCTTTTTATCAAATTGCCGGAATTCGCAATAATGCAGCAGGTCTTCCAGTTGTTCCTTTGTGAGGGGCATGAACTTATGAAAATACCGGTACAGGTAATCAAAGTAAGCAGCGCTTATATATCTCCTGGCAGCACCCATACTTATTTTCCCGTCTGCCGGGCAGCTTTACGGTTAGTAATAAGTGGTTTCAGCCGGGTAAAGGTTTCCGGCTTTATATTGAGATAAGAAGCCAGCCTCCGCTGCGGTACCCTTTTCAGCAATTCCGGAAAAGCTTCTGCAAAATGCACCATCCGCTCCCGGATATCATACCGGATATTATCCAGTATATGCAATTCCTGTTGCAATAAAAAATGAGTGATCAGTATGCGGCCAAACCGTTGCCATTTTTTATCGGTTTGATATAATACTTCCAGGTTGTCCCGGGTAATTAAAATTACCGCTGTGGGTTCAATCGTTTCCAGGAAATAATGAGAAGGCTTGCCCGATAAAAAAGAGGCGACAGAGCCAGTGATGGTTCGCTCACTCACCAGGTCGGTGGTTATTTTATCCTTGCCTTTGTAAAAATATTGATGTACCAGTCCCCTGGCTATAAAATAAAGGCAACGCTCCGTTTCACCTTCTTTTATCAGTATATGCTTTTTAGGAAACTGTTTAAATTGTGTCTTTTGCTTCAGCAGGGAAAAATCTTCACCTGTCAATGGCATGAACCGGTTCACAAAAAGAGACAGGTCATTATAAGCAGCAGCCTGTGGCATGACAAGGTTTGTAATGAAGGAAATGGTTTACCCAAATTAATCCTTTTCCGGGAGAAAAGAATGAACAAGGTAACACGGTCCACTACCCACCCATTTGCGAAGCAAAACAAATCCGCTCCGTATCCGTCCCATCAGCGTCATCCGTGTTCCCATTCACTCCCTTTTGCGAAGCAAACCAATTTATGGCCCTCAAAAACCTCTTTGCCCAATTACCTCATTTCCTGTACGTTTGCATACAGTCAAAAAAAACCCTCATATGTCTGAAAAAATCAATGTAGCAAACCCGGTAGTAGAACTCGATGGCGATGAAATGACCCGCATCATCTGGAAATTTATCAAAGACAAACTTATTCTTCCTTACTTAAATGTGGATATAAAATATTATGACCTTGGTGTTGAATACCGGGACCAAACCGACGACCAGGTGACCGTAGATGCCGCCAATGCCATCAAACAATATGGTGTGGGTATCAAATGTGCCACCATCACCCCCGATGAAGCAAGGGTAAAAGAATTCAACCTGAAACAAATGTGGAAGAGCCCCAATGGCACTATCCGAAACATACTTGACGGCACCGTATTCCGCGAGCCCATCGTTATCAGCAATGTACCCCGCCTGGTTACCAACTGGACAGCCCCTATCATCGTAGGTCGTCATGCTTTTGGTGATCAGTACCGGGCCACAGACACCGTTATAAAAGGAAAAGGAAAACTCACCATGACCTTCACCCCAGAAGGCGGCGGCGAGCCACAAATTTTTGAAGTGTACAATTTTAAAGGTGACGGAGTGGCCATGAGTATGTACAATACTGATGAAAGCATCATGGGTTTTGCAAGAAGTTGTTTCAATATGGCATTGAGTAAAAAATGGCCCTTGTACCTCTCCACCAAAAACACCATCCTGAAGAAATATGATGGTCGCTTCAAAGACATTTTTGAAGACATCTATCAGAAAGAATTTAAGACCGCCTTCGAAGCAGCCGGCATCGTTTATGAACA
>JBEBIF010000135.1:0-8277 GCA_040080515.1 Chitinophagaceae bacterium
ACCACCAACTGCACTTATTGTTTGCCCTGCAACACTTCCAGCCTTTTTCCCTGCAAGTGTAACAGATTCCCCATTTTGCCAAAATCTCAATTGTTGGTTTGTATATCTTCCTGCACCTGTTTTCGTTTCATTTACTAAAAGAATGGAGTTTGTTTTCTGATTAACTACAACATTATCAAACACTGTTTTAGTGCCATCTGCAAATTTTCCACTTACCTGATTTAATACAATCGCATCTGGGAACTCATTTTGTAAAGAAGTAGTTACAATTTTTTCCCCTGCCTTTCCAACTTGGTTATTCACAACAACTTGAGGCAATTGGCCTTCAGAAGCGTTTACTGAAGCAACGGCAGTACTATTCCTCGCTTGGGCTGCTGTACTAGCCCCAACAGTACTAGTTTCCGACGCTGCAATTGATGCAGAAGAAAACATAGCATTGGTCGGTGTTACAGGCGCACCAGACATATAACTTAATATTGCAGCAGAGGCAACAGGTGCAAAACCAGGAATTACCATTGAAGCGCCAATAAGTACAGCTGATCCCAGAATCGCTAAACCTCCCTTCGCACTTTGTCTCATCCCCGCATGAAAATCTTCCATATACTTACACCTCTCTGCTGGAGTCATGCCATCTGTGTTAATAAACCAGCTCTCAAGTCCTTCTAACTCTACATGCACAATTACTTTATTTTCAGAAAAAGCATAAGTAGAGTTGTAAACATATTTTTCCGAGAGTGGGTCTATCTCAACAAACCTTCCGATCTGTGGATCATGGTTTCGCCATTTGAACTGTATCCAGTTTATTCCCAGATCATCATCAAACCGTTGACCTTGAAATGTTTTCTCTTTATTTTTTGGTTCTCCAAACGATAATGCCTTAGATGATATTCCGGCTTGTGTCAACCCAAACGGATAATACGAATTCTCTTCCAGCAGCGGCCCCCTCACATGCGTTACCTGCAAATTGTCAAAGAACACATCAATATTCGATGTACTGTTGCTTACAAAAATATATAAATAGCCGCTCTTTGTTACCGGCAGGCCGGTAAACGTATGCGTTTTTATTCCATCCTGTGCCCCCACCTGGTCAAACCCGCTGCCGCTTTGCACATATTTAAACTGCTCATCCAGCAGCAGCCAGTTTAAAAAGGCTTTGGGCCGGCTGGTATTGTACGTTTGGCTGCCCAGAAAGCCACTCACCGCCCCATTCAGTTCCGAACTGTTGTAAAATTGTGTGGCATTGCCATGCCCGCCTGCCGCCGCCGCCACGCTACCACTCAGCGCCCACAGCAGTTCATTAAAGGGATTGTTTGGAGTGCCCGGCCTTGCTACATTCTCCCACCAGCTGTTCACCGTCACATTAAAGCTGTCGCCGCTCATTACCTTCAGCACTATGGCAGGGCCGATCTTAAAGTTATTAAAGCCTGATTCATTACCGCTCACCTTCGCCACTTTGGCATTGCCAGGTGGCGAGTTGGGCGGGTAGGCAGCCGGCAGGTCCGAACGGGTAGAAGGCAGGTTGCTGTAGTAGGTTTCTTCCGTGGCCGCAGCCGCTGTTTCCATAGTGGCTGCCGGGTACATATCGGTTTGGGTGTCTTCGGTCAGCACCATCCTTATATTGCCCAGGTGGTCCTTTAAAATATAATCATAGGCCCACCCCAGCCCTCCCGAAGGGAGGGAGGAAGGCCGCACCCGGCCTTCTTCATGGCTAAAGAACTGAAGGGTGTCTATACCATCATCCACATTACCCGTAGTGCGGAATTGATATACAAACCCGCCATCATAGTTTGTTACCGTTTTCTGCGTCCCTTCTGTAGTTATTTTTTGCATCTTGTTTCCGGCAGCATCATAGCGGTACTCTATCGTGCCTTTATTCTTCACCCGTATCTTCACCGGCAGGTTCAGGTGGTTGTATTCTATCCCGTCATAATTATCATCCTTTATGTTCTTGTTATTATCCTTTACCAGGTTGCCATTTATATCATACAGGTAGTCGGTGGCCGTTTTGGTGGCGGCATCGTATTTAAAATCACCCAGCATGCTGGCATTATTATTCACCCCGTCCAGCACCTGCTTCAGTTTATTACTGCCCGTTTCATAGGTATAGCTTAGCTGGTCTATCAGTGAGGAGCCACCCAGCTTCCAGCCCTTCTGGTTCATGGTCAGTATATTTCCGTTGGCATCATAGCCCAGGTTATTGGCCGTAAAGTCGAGCCCGGCGCTGGTGCTCCACTGGCTGCCGGTGTACTGGGTAAAGTCGGCTGATTGCAGGCGATTCACCTTATCGTACATAAACCCAAAGGCCCGCTGCTCCCCGTCGCCCTTGCTCCGCCATTGCAGTCCGCTTATATTCCCGTTATACAGCTGGGTGCTAAAGCCGTGGTCGTAACTAAGTGTTTGCCCAAACCAATGGTTATTGGCCGTACCTGTTGTATAATCTTTGTTCACGCCTTTCAGCCAGCCGCGGATGTTATACTCATAGTTCAGCGTTTCTATACCGGCGTTGCCGTTATACTCAGGGGCCAGTTTCCTGCTTTTTTGTTGTGACAGTTCATCATAACTATTTTCAACGATAAGTTTATCAGTGGCGCCGTCATTTATCTTCTTCCATACCTTCAGCAGGCGGCCTGCGGCATCATACTGCATTTTGGTAAGCTGTGTTATGGTAAGGTTGCCGCCCTGCACATGGTCGGGTATATGGTGGCGGTGATAGCTGGCAATTATTTTCCCGCTAAAATCATAGCGGCTGGTAATGGTGTTTACCCTTTTTCTGCCATCCACACTGCTGGTTTGTATCACCCTGCCTTTTTCATCATAAAAAGTATTGGTGATGGTGGCCTGCGCAAAGCCGTCCGTTTTTGTAGTGGTAACTAATGGCTTTCCATATACTAATGGACTGTTCACCACCGCTTCCGGCCAGAGGTTGGTACCGGCGTCTAATTTGTTTACATCCTGTGCATCAAACACGGGAAACTCTGCAAAATCATAGACGGTACTGCTCAATTCTTCATAAGTAAAATTGGTAAGGTTTGGATATGAAGTACTGTACCAGGCAGCTGCCTGGTGGGTGGCCCTGTCGGCGGTACTGTTCAATTTGCCGGTGGCAATGGGCCGGTTGGCGCCATCATACATCGTATAGAGCCACTGCGGTGTAGTGCCGGTCCGCATTTTGGCATCCTGTGTCAGTACCATCCTGTCGCGGGCATCATACACCATCCATACTTCTCCGGCACCGGGTACTTTTTTTATTATCATACGGTCCCGCTGGTCATATTCATAGCGGAAACACTGTTCATTCAGCAGTGTGGTGGTCAGCGTCCATCCGGCGGTGTTTAATGTTTTTACACCTTCTGGCTGCACCACATAGCGCAGCAAGCCATAATCATCATATATATAATAGGTGCACAGCCATCCGCTGTGGCCCGCACCGGGCGCAGCATCCAGCTGCACTTTTTTCAGTATTACTTTTCCTTCCTTGTCTTTATATTCTGCAGATTGGTTTCCCTGTTCATCTATCACTACCGTTTTGCTCAACTGGCCTTCGCCGTATAAGGTCGTGGTCAATGGCGTACTGTTTGAGGCATCTGCCACTGTCCATAGCCGCACAGAATCTGCTGTGGTGTTTAGCAGGTACTGGTATCTTATCCCCCGGTTGCTGCCGGCCCAACTGTTGCCGGGTGCCATCACAGAATCCGGCCGACCGAGTGGTGATGCTTCAAAAGCGGTTCTTCCGAAATAGATCTGCTCACCGGCATACTGGTTATTATTTACAGCGCCAGTGCTGTAATAATATTGTTGCTCTGTATAGGGGTTGGTTTTAAATTCTCCGTCCGTTGCAACAGAGGTATAGGGCAAAGGTTGTATGGTTTCCCTGCCGTATTTATCAAATTGCTTATAATTCACCAGGTCCTTTCCGGCAGGTGATGTTTGTTTGGAAACGGTTTGCATCACTCTTCCCTGCCCATCCACATAAGCTGTTACTACTTTTACGTCAGCAATAGTTTGTAGCGGCACCTGTGTGGCATCAGCAATAGGCTTCCAGGGTTGCCAGGTGCGTACATAATTTATTTTACCTCCCAGGTTGGCTGGTTCCAGCGGGGGTACATTATTCACACCCGGCACACCGCCACCGGTGGGAACCACCTGTGTCATAGCCGTCATTTGCAGCCCTGCTACAAATAGCAATGCCAAACTAAAATTTCGTAAGAATTGATGCTGTGATAGTTTCATCTTAATTCGTTTATGTTGTTTGCACCGTATTATTTTAATCGCATACTCCTATACAATGGAAGGAACCTGCTTCAGTAAATTCAGGACTGCTATAGCCATCCTGCTGCCAGTAATACCGGAAGGTGCAGTTCCAGGTCAGGTTGCCGAGATATGCTGAGGATACCAATAATTTACAGCCTGTATAGCAGACACCATTGATCACCCTTTTATCCGGCCCTGTACAGTTAGCCACCACGGGGCACTCTGCTGATGTGCCGATGGACACCCATCTTGCCTCGCCATAAGTGGCGCTGCAGTTGTTCATGTCCAGTTCTTCACGTTCCTTTATGCCCGTATTATTATTGTTTGCCGGACTCGTCTTAGCACAGCGGTAATTTCCGCTTGCCTGCCAGTTTGGTGTTGTGTTGGTACACCCTGTCACGTTGCTTCCATACTTATATTCAAATTGCTTCAGTATGTTTTTGTCAATATTTCGTATCCGGAGCAGGCGATTGAACACATCATACTCATATAGTTGCTGCAGGTTATTATGATCAGCCGTAGAGGTAATACCTACTTCAGGAGTATAAGTAAACGTTTTCATAAAGGCGCCATCCGGGTGCAGCCGCACTTCATCAATATAGCCGCTGCCGGAAATGGTAATGCCGCCGCTGCCGGAATAAGTGATCAGGTGGCGGTACAAAGACCAGCTGTTTTTGGTAAGCATATTGGTGCCGCTGCTGCCATTTACTGATACACTGCCACCTTTGGCCCAGTAGGTCACATAATATTTTTTACCTGCTGTCATTGTACCGCTGTAGGTAATGCTGCCGGATCCAAGCTGATAGCTTTTTTTACCGGCCGGTTCTGTGTTTTCTGTTACCGGCGTTCCGCTAAATGTCCATCCCCCTTTTCCGTCCGCTTCAAAAGAAGTATAAGCCACGCCACTGCCCCAGGAGGCATTGGTGATCTCAGCAACGGGCAGTGTGCCGTTATAATCCCAGATATAAGTTACACGGGCATCATTTTCCTTAGAAAGTTCCAGCGGATTACCTTTTGTATCATATTGGTAATAATGTATCCTGTTTTCCTGTGTGCTGTTATTTTTTTGGCTTTTAATGATCTCCGGTGTGAGTATCGTGGCATTATTGAACCAGTCTTTGTAATCGGTATTGGTCTGGTATAGCAGTTTGGTGCCTTTATAACTTTTCTCTTCCACCACCAGGTCTTTGATATTTTGAGATACCAGTGTGCTGCATACAGGCACAGCTGGAAAATCAGTAGTGTACTTCAGTTCCTTCCTCAACTCTGTATTGTCACTGCCATAAGTACTGGATGCGGTCGGCTGAATATTATTAACGTTCCCATAGGTGTAAGCTACTTTGGAGGTCAGCACTTCATTATTGGTCAAATCAAATTCACGGGTAACGGTGGAGTCAATATGGTCCCATCTTGTAAAAATTGAATACGCCGTCACATCTATATGCCTGAAGTCTCCTTCATTCCATGCCGGACCTGCCTGTACTGTCTCATATCTTTTCCGTACAATATAATTTTGATGTTGTACCTCGTTAATGCGGGAATCAATGCTGTAGTAATTATTTGTTTTTCGAACGGCTTGCCTGCTCTTACTAAAAATCAAGGTTTGTGTTTCCACACCGTTCATATAATTATACGGGTCTGACGGTGGGTCAGGAATAGTATTTCCGATGATCGTGTTGCCGATAAATCCGCCTTGTGAAACAAAACTATGTTCAACACCCCCATTTGAAAAAGTGGAGTCGTCACTCTCAATAACCCATTTATAGGTAACACCAGCTGCCTCATTTGCATATAAACTGGTAGCACTGTTGGAACTGAGCAGGTATCCGTTACAAACTATTTCGTCTTGCTGGCACAATAGTGCTTTGGGACTAAATGTAACATACTCCGGGTAATAAAGCTTGTTTGCTGATGGTTGCACCGTGTCGGTAAGTGAACGATAGGCGTAAAATTTAGGTACTGCTTTTCTGCTCACCGGATCATAAGAAACAATTTTTCGTACCCGTACGCCACAAAGCTCTTCCTTCACCTCTTTCCATTGTTTACCAATAGCCGCATCATATACTATATCGGCCCGGGCCCATGCCTGGCTGCCGTATCGTACTTCCAGCTCAAACCGGTATTGAATTCCGGGATTCAATTCAACTGTTGTCGGCCCATCAACCAAATAGTGTGCCCCTCCCGGAAAACCTTCTGCTCTACGCATAGCGATCACTTCGTTGGTAGCATTGTTGTATAGCCTTGCAAAGGCTGTCTTTGGTGCCGGGTCGCCATCTGGCACAGGTGGCGATCCAAACCATCCTGTGTTCAAATGAAATTCCGCTGTCTGTGTCTTACTTACTGTAAAAGAACAATTATAAAACTGGTAAGGATATACATCGCCATAACCCATATTCCGGCAGGTTAGAATAGTATTGTTCGCAACACTATCCCACCATGTGGCCATATTGGGTTCATAATAAAACTCATCATACCCGCCAGTAGGATAAGTGAGCTTTTGCAACATCCCTTTTTGAGAGTGGGTCCCGTTAGGTTCCCTGTTTGCGTTGCCCAGAGTTCCAAATAATGCAGCCTGGGAAGTATTGGCAGGCAACAGGCTTGGGTTATTAACACCGTTGGCAAAGCCCAGATGATCGATACCAAAACTGGGGCTGGCACCTGCACCTGCAGTAGCTTCATCTACATAACCTAATTCAAATACCTGCTGTTCCGCAGTTATCGCTGTTGGATCTTTAACGACCACTTTCTTGAGAAAAAACCCTTCGTTAAAAGGAGTTTGTGTAGCAGTATGACGGTCCACATACTCCAGTTGCAATTTTTTTATACTGGTACCAAAACCATTTGACACCAGGATTTGATCTACCCTGTTATCACCGCCGGCATCTGGCCTGTCGGCGTAAGTAATAGCTATGGCAGGCCCCGTGTTTGTATTGATAGCAGTAAGATAGCGGCTGGTATATCGTACGAGGGTTTCTTTACTTGAAGATTGTGGAGTCACATCACAGGGAATAGGATTATTCCCATTATTTCCCTGGGAACATTCTGCTCCGGGTTCTGTATATCCTTTTCGCACAGATTGCATCACACCTGACTTTACATAGTGATTCAGTGAGCCATAGGAAAAATTAATATAATTACCTGCAGGCAAAGTAATATTAGTGAGCATCCAGGCTGTTGTGATATACTGCTTTTGAAGAAAATCATTTACGAGGTTATGCTCCAGTGTCTGTTCGATAACACCTTCCCCGAATTTGTATTTAACACCATTACCATCAGTGATCAGTATATCTGTGACGGCGCCCTGGCTTTTAATTACGATAATTTTTACATTATTATACGGAAGTTGCAATACACTTCCGTCACGCTTGATAATAAACCTGCCGGAAAGCCCATTTACACTATAGCGGTATTCGTCAGGCTGAGAATCATGGTAAGTACTCTGATCTTCCAGGTCTTCCAGGAAATAGTATGCCGTAGAAGTATAAGCCTGTAATTGTGATTCATCCAGATACTGGCTGATAGGGGTGCAAAAATCATCCGGCTTTCCCCGCACTATTCTTGAAACAGAACCTCCGGCATTGAGTGTCCAGCCTAATCCAACTCTGGAGGGGATCTCTTCCGGCTTATATCCATTTGAGCCGTAGTTAATACTTACCGGAAAACTAAAGTTGCCAACTTTGAGGTCGTAAACGGGTATTCTCGCATTAGGAGCTCCTGTATGAGGAGTAGCCTGAAGTTCTGCTGCTTTGGAAAGCGCAGCCACATCCGGCGAAGGAGCTAGAATCTCTGGTAATTTAAATGTATTAGAACCGCTCTGTCCAAATACAATTGAACTTACCATACTAAAAATACCTGCAATAATTAGTCGCATCATAAAAACATTATTTAATATTATATCCTACTCTAAACAATATCGGCTGCGTCCGCGGCACCTGGCGATAGCTCAAGAAATCCCACAAAAGTTTCACACTTGTCTTCTTGAATAACTTGCTTTTTACAGCAACTACTTTGCTTATTCCTAATAAT
>JBEBIF010000587.1:0-1781 GCA_040080515.1 Chitinophagaceae bacterium
GAGGTATTGTCCACTTTAAACCCATTGCTGGTCGGGAGCTTTGGCTTACTATCATTTTTATCGTGGTAGTTTAAATAAGCACAAACATCTCTTGCTACACCCCAGTGACTCATCGCATCCATGCGATTGGGGGTGAGGCCTATTTCATAAACCACATCTTCGTAAGGTTGAAAATAATCAACTGCTGATGTGCCAACTGCCACATCAGGAGGCAGGATCAAAATGCCTGCATGAGAAGTTCCTAACCCAATTTCATCTTCTGCGCAAATCATTCCATGACTTTCTATATTTCTGATTTTGGCTACTTTCATTGTCATTGGTTCGCCGGAGGAAGGATAGATCGTTGTGCCAACAGTTGCTACCACTACTTTCTGGCCTGCCGCTACATTTGGGGCACCGCAAACAATTTGTAAGGGTTCGCCATTTCCAATATTTACTTTGGTCAGTGTCAGTTTATCAGCGTTGGGATGTTTTTCAGTACTCAGGACTTCACCAATCAGCAAACCATGCAGGCCACCTCTTACCTCTTCGTATTTATCCATGGTTTCCACTTCCAGTCCGATGGAAGTAAGAATACGGCTTAACCTTTCCGGTTCTACAGTTACGGGCAAATAATCACTCAGCCATTTGTAGGAAATCGTCATATGGGGTAGCTACATTTAATAGCTGCGAAGATATATTAAACCGATTAGACAGAGAGAGAGCTGTTACATCCGGTAGCAAACTGCATTAATATTCATACCGGCGCCAACTGAAGCAAACAGTACATTATCGCCAACTTCCAGTTTATGATCGTCCAATTTGCCTTTCTTCACCATATCAAACAATGTTGGGATGGTAGCTACGGAGCTATTGCCAAACTTATGAATACTCATCGGCATGATATGTTCAGGTATTTCCTTTAATCCATAGAGTTTGAATAAACGGCGGATGATCCCCTCATCCATCTTTTCATTGGCCTGGTGAAGAAATATTTTTTTTACTTCCTGTATTGCTATACCGGCTTTATCCAAACAATCTTTCATAGCTGCCGGCACATGCTGCATGGCATATTCATACACTTTTCTTCCTTTCATTTTTATAAAACGTATCCTGGAATCTGCATCCGGAAAATTACTTTTACCCAAATACAAGTAGTAGGCTTCCTCTAAACAATGGCTTTGCACACTCCAGGAAAGGATTCCACTATTTGTTACATCAGCCGGTATTGCTTCCAGTACGGAAGCACCGGCGCCGTCTGAAAATATCATACTGTCCCGGTCATACATATCAAGCACACGGCTCAATGTTTCGGTACCAATTACCAATGCTTTTTTGGCAATGCCGGCTTTGAAATAGGTATCGGCTTGTATCACCCCTTGTACCCAACCCGGACACCCGAATAAAATATCATAAGCTACGCAATTGGGATTTTTTATACCGAGGTCATGCTTCACTCTTGATGCAAGAGCTGGCAACACATCTGTCTGGATCGTATTCTTTATAACATTGCCAAAATTGTGCGCCAATATGACCTGATCTAACTCTTCCGGATCAACACCGCTTTCTTCAATAGCAAGCCGGGCAGCAATAGCTGCCATATCAGATGAATTCATATCATCATTAATATATCGTCGTTCTTCGATGCCGGTGATATCCTGAAATTTTTCTACAATTTCCTGAGATGGAGTAGTAACAGGCTGTGCATCCTCAGCATAAAAATCCTGTTTAATAAAATCCTGGTTTGTTTTTATTACCTCGGGAATGTAGCAGCCCATTCCTGTGATGACAGTCTTCAATTT
>JBEBIF010000136.1:0-8269 GCA_040080515.1 Chitinophagaceae bacterium
ACTGGGTAGTGTTATATGTAAACAAGCAAAGCATTAAACGTACGGGGGGGGTGAGCTGGTTTAAAAGTGATCATACCTCCTGCAGCCCACACTAGTAATCCTGAAAGCCTTTCTATAAATACATTGTCTCATACTCTTCCACGCTTTCTTCTTTATTTAGCTTCTCTAAAAATAAACAAGTCCCCATTTCATAGACTATATCTTCGGCTACCTCTTTTTTATCTTTTAAAGGATAGCCGGTACGGGAAAGGTCCTTTTTAATGATCGTTATTTTATTGGTATCAAAGCCAAAGGCGGCATTGGCGTCATTCATGGAATTTAAAACCACCAGGTCAAAATTCTTTTTACCCAGCTTTCCGATGGCATGTTTCAGCTCATCGTTTGTCTCCAGGGCAAAGCCTACTGAAAGTTGCTTGCTGTTTTTTACTTTTCCAAATTCGTATGCTATATCCACATTTTTCACCATCCTGATTGTAAAGGCGGACTCGTCTTTTTTTAATTTCTGCTCAGCAATTTTGTCTGGCCGGTAATCAGCTACCGCCGCTGCAAATACGGCAATATCCACCTGCTCAAAAAAACGGCAACAAGCCAAATACATTTCCGAAGCTGAATTTACCTTTACGATTTTGAGATTAGGATGGCTAAGTTGCATACAAACAGGGCCTGATACAAGAAACACCTCTGCGCCTTGGTTTAAGCATTCCCGGGCGATAGCGTAGCCCATTTTGCCCGACGAATGATTACTGATATAGCGAACAGGATCTATGGCTTCCCTGGTGGGGCCTGCTGTGATAAGGATTTTTTTGTTTTGAAGTTGCGAAGTATTCATGGTAATTGTTTTCAGTTTTATAATTACCAAACTTACCTTATTACAGCACACGGGGTTGTAAACTGGCTTACACTTGAGTTAAAATTGATGTTGCGGCTACTCAGGCATTGCCATAAACTTTTATCACTGGTTCTCTGAGGGCTTTGGCTTCCTCTGTGCAGTAGTAATGAATTACAGATGCAATATCTTCCGGGCGAACCCAATTATCGAAATCGGCACCAGGCATACCTATCCTGTTTTGCGGAGTGTCTATTGTGCCAGGTATAACAACACTGGTCACAACGTTTTTTCCTTTTGCTTCAAGGTTCATTAGCTCTGCCAGGCGCAATAATAATGATTTAGCTAACCCATAAGCTACCATTCCATTGCCCGCTTCAGCAGTTAACCCGGGTTTGGAACCAATAAGAAAGATGCGACCGTTATTTTGTTTTAGCATTTGCATAAAAACAGGACGGGCTATGTTGTAAGCTGTTTCAAAATTCAGCTTGTATTGTTTTAACACATCAGCTGTGGTTGTAGCTGCAATGTTGCCCTGGGCAAAACCACCAACGGTTAAAACCGCAGCCGTCACTTCTCCATGTTTTGAAACTATCTCCGCTACGAATTTTTCCCCACTATTTTCATCGAGCAGGTCAACAACTGTCTTTTCAAATTTATCATCCTGTATTTCGGATGGCAGGAGATCACCAGGCAACACGGTTCCGGATACCCTATATCCTTCGGCAACAAATTTTTTTACCACGGCCCTACCCAGGTTACCAGAAGACCCGGTAACAATAATATTTTTCATATTTCTGTCTTTTACAAATCCTTTCAATTGTTATTTATTACTGCCAGCTGAATTTACCACCCGTCAGCACCCGTATCTTATACAAGCTGGTATGTGCGGTGAGGTACAGCGTTTTTCCATCATCACCCCAGGCCATATTAGCCGGACGTTCCGGTGTTACGATCTTACCCAGTAATTTACCTTCCTGTGAAATGATCCAAATGCCACCCGGTGCGCTCACAAATACGTTTCCTTCATGATCCAGTTTAATGCCATCGATGGCTTCATCATCTTCTGTTAAGTTCCAGTCAAAGAAAATTTTTCCATTTAGTAAACTACCATCTGCCTGCACTTCATACCTCCAAACTGTTTTGGTTGTATGAATATCCCGGATATCCCAATTGCCTATGTAAAGGTATTTTTCATCCGGGGAGAAAGCTATCCCATTGGGACCTCCCAGCTCTTTTGAAACCAGTACCGTTTTTCCGTTCTTTATCATATACACTCCTGAATAGGGGGTTTCTTTTTTAGCATCAGCAAACAACCCGGGCAAACCATAAGGCGGGTCTGTAAAATAAACGGTACCATCACTTTTTAATACGAGGTCATTGGGGCTATTTAATTTTTTACCACCGGTATTGTCTGATAGTATTGTAACAGGACCTTTCTTTTCATGACGGATCACCCTGCGGTCACCATGCTGTGCCACGATGAGCCTTCCTTCCTTGTCAATAGCCAACCCGTTACTTCCCGGCTGGTGATAGTCGCCAATATCTGACCCGGTGTACCCGCTATGACTCTTGTACACGGTTACATTATGAGTAACGGGTTCATATCTGTATATCACATTAGTATTGGGGTCGCTAAACAATAAGTAGCCATCGGGATGCCAAACAGGGCCTTCGGTAAATGAAAAACCATCTGCTACTTTTTCTACCTTAGTTCCGGGTGCAATGATATGGTTCAGCTTTTCATCAATCACATATATCTTGCCAATATCCTTCCATGCCGGATTTGCCGGCAGCCCGTCTTTATAGAAGTCAACTACGGCGCTGCGAACCCAGATATAATTATCCGGTAATTTTCCAACTGTGCCATTAATGCCCAGTATGGCAACTGAAAACTTTTCACCAGCCCTTGCATTGTCTGTAAGCAGAACCCGGTTCCTGGTATTGTAACCGGCTATTACACCGCTTCCGTTTTGACCGAATCCCTGCATTTGTTTTCCGTTTACCCAAATTTCACTATAGTCATCTACCGTGATTTCAAAGACAACGGTGTAACCTGTGGTATTTAGTTTTCCAATAGTTGCGGGAATTGTCAACTCCACTTTATACCAAACAAAAGAGAGCAATCCTGTTCCCTGCCGGTTTTCCAGCTCTGAAGGTTTTAACTCTGTAAACTCCTTATCAAAATCAGCAGCGCCGATCTGCGGGTGCAGGGTATTTGTTTTAATGGACCTACCGGTAGGATATAATGGCAAGGCATCACCACCTCCTTTTTGCGGCCCTGGCAGGTTAAAATCTTTATCATATATATGGGCAGGCTGCACATACCATGTTGCCTGTAGTAACGCAGCCCCTTCCTCTTTTTTTAAATCAGCGACTGCCTGTGGTTTATCAACAGCTAATTGTCTTGTTTCCTGCGCTGCAGAAACCAATGCAGTAAGAATTGCTGCAATAATCAGCATATATAGCTTGATGAGATCATAAATCCTGCTCATAATATTTTTTTTATCAGTACCTCGTAATATTAATTCAGTTTTGCCTTACTTCCTGCAATTGCTATTTCTTCATCCTGTGCGGCGCTGGCGGCACCACTTACGCCAATGGCCCCGATTATCTGGCCTTCATAGATGATAGGAATACCTCCCTGCAGAAATGTTCTGCCAACAGTGATCAATGCATTGCGTCCATTATTAACAGCGTCTTCCAGTTTTTTAGATGGCGCTTTGAATTGTGCTGCCGTCTTCGCTTTTTGTATGGCCACATCTGTAGAGGCTGAAAAGGTATTGTCAAGCCTTTCGAGGTATAACAAATTGCCTCCGTTATCCACTATAGCTATTGAGCCGCCGGGGGCATTGTTGGCTTTTGCATACGCTACTGCGTCAGCAGCCACTTTCCTGGCAGCCTCCAGTGTGATATTTTTTTGTGTTATTACCTGGGCCCTCATTGTGGTGGCGCCGATCATCATTGACATCATTGTAAGAGTGGCTGCTATTATTGATGGTTTCATTGTTTGAATAGTTTGATTGATTATTTTGATACGTTGTTAACTAAGATGTCTTTATCATAGACGATTTTTTTTCCTGCATTTATTTTTACCAATTCTGGCCAGTAAATATTTGCTTTACTAATATTGCCCGGCAAGTCACTGTTGAATAACATAAGATCATCTTGTGAGCGATGAAGAATAAGATGCCCGTCTGCTATCTGAAATAGTTCCGGATCTGCAGGCTCGAGTTTGTTTCTGCTTATGCCATAGCCGCTAAATGCTCCATATTGCGGGGCAAACATATCCGGATGGTCTTTAAACATAGTGGTGTTGGTTTCAGAACTGAACCAATATGTAGCGCCATTGTATCTGGCGAAATATTTTGCATCGCCTTTTATGGCTTTCATTTTGGCAAAATAGGCAACAGCATCATAGCCCTGCAGTATCACCCCGTTGTCATTCGTATTATTTACAAAACCTTTCTCTGCATCAGTGGTTATCTGGGCCCCCTTTTTCCCTGAAACCTGAGGCCAGTATTTATCTGCCAGTATAATATTACCCGGAACATCTTTGTTCCATCCGTTAACGGCACGTTGATTATGCTGAATAAAAAGCCGGCCATCTACAATTGAAAATGTATTCACATTTATAGGCGCCACCCGGCCCAGTGATACGGCATAGGCACACCAGCCGCCAAATTGTGGCTTGTATTTCTCAGGGTTCGCTTTAAACCGGTCCAGGTGTTCCTTAGAAGCAAAATGATAGACAGCTTCATCATAAGTGAAACGAAATTGTTCTTCTCCCTTTACGGGTTTATTATCTGTAAAAAAAGCAACGGGGTCGTATCCGTCCAGGATAACTCCATTTTCATCCACGTTATTAAAAGCTTTACCGGCTTGTGGTTTGGGCGAACTCATGCACCCGGTAATAATAATTGTTATAAGCATAATTAACCCGGCAGGCGAGATTTGTGAGAAAAGTGTTTTTCCCATCTTTCTTCTTTTAAACCCATCCGCTTTGAAAGCATTCGCTATTGATTTCATGATCTTTTAATTTTAGAACTCAAAGAAACAACTGCCTGAAGGAGGGTGTTGTCTGGTAGTTTACAATTGGCAGGAGAGGAAGCAAAAAAGCCCGAAATAAGTCGGGCTCTTTACAAAAACGATTTTCTGAGAATAATTTTTAATTGGATGAAGCAGGGGGTGCAGCTGGTTTATCATATTGAACAGGTTTGCCCACATGGCTTTCTACAATGCCCGGCCAATTTTTATCGGCTTTGGAAGTACTTCCCTTCAGGTCTTTATTAAAAAGCCGGAATGCTTCCTGTGTGTGCTGGAGAATAAGGCGACCCTCTTCTATCTGGTAAATGGCAGGGTCAACAGGGCGTAATTTTCCAATGCTTACTGCATAGCCACAAAAAGCTCCGTATTGTGGCGCATACTTTCGGGGTTCACTTTTAAAAAGGGTTAAGTGTTCTGCATTGGCGAACCAATAAGTTGCTCCTTCAAATTCAGTTTTAAATTGCTCTGTGCCTTTTAGGGGCTTGCCATCAGTAAAATAAGCAACAACATCATAACCTTCGATGATCACACCTTTATCATTGAGGTTTACCAGGAAGCCGTTAGTGGCTTTAAAAGTCGGTTCTTTAAAAAAGAGGAACCAGGAGGCAACACCAAGAACTACCACTGATGTTGCGATGATAATAATCTTTTTCATGTTTTTTTTAATAGCAAAGTAACTTTTGATGCAGTCAGGATACTGTCAGCGAGTTTACATAAATGGTAAAACGATAATGGAGAGATAATTTTGACCAGACATTCCCTATAGCAATGGGCAGGCAATAAAGAAAATTGTCAGAGTAATGATTATTATAAGACTATCTCAAACTCATTTTGCCAGCCAGACCGGATGGTGAGCTTTCGGTCAATGGGTTTGGCAATTTCGGGTTGCTGGTGTTTCCCAAAGAATTGACCGGGATCCCAGGTGCCGTTTTTATTGGTATCGTATAATATCCGCAGCTCATACTCCCCTGGCACAAACATAGCGGACGTAAATTCTGCACTGCTTAGCGGGTAGGATTTATATTCTGCATTGTTGAGCAGGAAGATAAGAACCGGGTTTTTGGACAGGTCCAGGTTTTTGAATTTTATCTTAACGTTGCCGTAGTCGGATTTCTTTTTGGTTTTAAAAGTGAGGGTATCCGTCTTCAATAGTTTTTTACCGGCAGAATCTTCTGCAAAGTCTTTATCCAGTATGATGTGGTACAGCGTGTTTTCACTCCAGCCTGGCTGAGGTAGTGTCAGCAGTATTTTTTTATTGGTAGTGTCTTTTTGAAACGCATATTTTTCTACGGGAGTAAATAACGTATCTGTGAAGAGCCGGATCTTAGTGGAGTCGAAACTGCGCAGCGGCTGATCAAACGTAATGAAGAAACCGGTTAATAAATCCTGCTGACCCGTAGTAGTGCTGGCCTGGTACCGCAGCCTTTTGTCGGTACCGGGCCGGTTGCGGGCATTTAATAATACAGCAGGTGCCACGGGTGCTGCTGCCACTGCCGGTTTGGCATAGGCGTATAAAGTGATAGTGTCGGTAGTTCCCTGCAGCTGTACCGGTTTACCGGCAAAGGCAAAAAGCTGTTTGTTGCTCAGGTAGCGTTTGGTACCTCCGTCATCTTTAAGTGCGTAGATGTAAAACGTTTTGGGTGGCAGGTTGCGGAATATAAAATTCCCTTTACCATCCACTTTTGCAATGTAGCGGGGCTTATCTTTTATCACGACAGAATCATCGCTGCTGGTATGCAACATAACGATGAGGGAGCTGTCAATTTTACCGGTTTCGGCGAGTATCACTTTGCCTTTCAGTTCGAGGGAATCTATATACTTTCCGGATGAGAAAGTGTAGGTAAACTCTTTCAGCACATTTGCTTCTGTATAATCCCTGATGGAATTTCCAAAATTGAAAGTATAGGTGGTATTGGCTTCCAGGCTGTCCTTTAACCTGATGGTGACGGTTTTAAGTTTGGATTCCACTACCGGTGCATTTTTAGGTAATGGAGAAACTAATAAATTTTCCTGCACATTCATCACTTCCACATATTCATCAAACGAAAAGGTGATCTTGCTGCCGGTAAAATTGCGGGTGGAGTCACCGGGGTCAGCTTTTTCTAAAACCGGGGGTAAAGAATCTCTTGGCCCTCCCTGCGGGGGAATGATATTGGCACAGCCCGGACCGCTGATGACACTGATCAAAAGGATTGAAATGAGGGCTGCTGATAATATTAAATTCTTGTAACTCATGTAAGGTGCAAACTTAACCCGTTTCAAGTTAATGGCATCAGCAGGCCTGCCTGTATTGCGTAAAAATCCTGTTAATGATAGTTTTGGAGTTTTATAGTTCTATAGTTCGGCGTCATCCTCTATATCATGCAGGGCAATGGCCAGCTGGTTGGTCTTTACAAAATTGCACCAATGGCAATCTTCTTTGCCGCAGCCGGTATAGAATTCCCGGTTTTGTATCTTTTCCCAGGTATCGGTTAACTGTTGCGTTACGGTGGTGATATCGGCCGGGGTGATCACCAGTTTTTCTTTGCGGTAGTTTTTCTTTTTATCCGGTTCAATAAAATCAAACTCGGTGCTTACAACTTTCCAGTCTTTCTGTTCGTAGTTGTCCACTAGTATCTTATAAAAAACAGCTTGCCGCCAGTAGTTACCACCCAAAGGGTCTTTTTCTGACGGACCTTTTGTTTGTGGGATGGCTTTATCGGGGTCGCCGGTCTTATAATCCACTATGTTGACTAATTTGCCATCAAACTCGAGTTTATCCAGCTTACCTTTTAACGGCACGTCCTTCACTACCACATTCCGTATGTTACGTTCTATGGCAACGATCTTATTGAAAGTACTGATATATTTATCGTAATAATTGCTCAACACTTCCCGGCCATATTCCTTCCGGCGGTCATACTGTTCTTTGGTAAAACTTTCCCTGTGGCGGAGCAGGTACCATTCAAAATCAGCTATGAAATCTTCTTTCGTTTCAAATTGGTCTTTCTTTTCATCCTGCATCTTTCGAAACAGCTTTTCTAATGCATGGTGTACGGCTGAACCAAATTCGGTGGCTTCGTTCTTAGGTGAAGGGATACGTACCAGGTTTTTGAAATAAAATTCAAGCGGGCATTTCAAGTAGGTATTCAATGCGGTGACATTCATCACAAATTTATCCAGCAGGGGGCCAATAAATTCTTCTTCTATTTTTTCTATTTCGGGCGCCTGTGCTTCGCCAAAATTGAGTGCGGCAAATTCGGATAACACTTCCGTATCAATAATTATTTTTTCTGTTGGCAGCTGATGCTCATCCTGTATCTCTGCAATGAACATAGACGGCTCCAGCTCTTTACCATCATTTTTATATTTGCAATAAGAAATAGATAAATGCTGCTCTGCTCTTGTCAATGCTAC
>JBEBIF010000588.1:0-1780 GCA_040080515.1 Chitinophagaceae bacterium
CATGGAAACAGATCTGCTGGGCACACCTGTTATTTCTTCTTTGGCTGAAAGGATATCCAATTCAAAAAATAAATTTCAAAACAGCGGAACGATGATCGGCTATAAAAGGAATTTTCCAAAAGCCGGCCACGAACTTACTGCAGACATTACCTATAATGCCAGTAAGAGCAACAGTTCTAACCTGGTAAGAACAGACTCATTGGATTATTCCACCAAAAATGTAGTAAAAACAACCTCTCAAAGACAGGATGGCAAAGGCACTAATGAAAACTTTGTATTTCAGACAGATTATGTGAATCCCATTAATGATAAATCCAAATTTGAATTAGGCGGACGGGTCAGTATCCGGAAAGTGGATAATAAAAACGATTTCTATTTTATCTCGCCATCTGGTACTGATATTTACAATCCCCTCTCTTCTGTAAACTATAACAGTACCGATAAAGTGTATGCTGCATACACCACCTATACCAACCAGTTGAAAAGTTTTGGTTACCAACTGGGCCTCAGAGTTGAAAGTTCAGAGTATGAAGGAAGATTGCCGGACAAGGCGCAGGTATTCAATATCAAATTCCCAGTCAGTTTGTTCCCCAGCGTTTTCCTGAGCAACAAAATGAAGAATGACCAGGAACTGCAGTTGAATTATACCCGGAAGATCAACCGGCCCAATTTCTTCCAGCTATATCCTTATACGGACTATTCTGACTCTCTGAATATCAGTCGGGGTAACCCCGGGCTGAAACCAGAGTTTACCAATTCTGTTGAACTGTCTTATCAAAAAACGTTTAAGAAGAATAAGGACAGTTTCCTGGGCAGCATTTATTACAAGAATACCAATGACCTGATTACCCGGTTCCAGGTACAGGAAACCGTACCAGACACCATTCTTATTAACACCTATATCAATGCAGCATCAAGTTATGTAACCGGACTGGAGCTTACAGTAAAAACAAAAATGACCAAGTGGTGGGATATGACCACCAATATGAACCTGTTTACTTCAAAGATCAATACAGGTATTGCAGGTCAGCCTGAGCAGGATCAGTTTGCAAGCTGGTTTGGAAAGTTGAATAACACTTTCAAACTGTTCAAAAATTTTACCATGCAATTATCCGGTGAATATCAATCCAAAACTATTTTACCTCCCGGTGGTAGCGGCGGAAGCGGCGGTGGCCGGGGTGGTGGTATGTTTGGTGGTGGCGGTGGAATGTTTGGGCAAGCCACTTCTTCTCAAGGCTTTGTCAGGGCCAACTATTTTGTAGATGCCGGGTTCCGTTACGAATTTTTAAAGAACAAGCAGGCCTCTGTATCACTTAATATAAATGACATCCTCAGAACCAGGCGTTCCAATGTTCATTCCGAATCGCTTTATTTTACCCAGGATGTTTTCCGTCGCAGGGATCCGCAGGTGCTGCGACTTAACTTCAACTGGCGTTTTGGGAAATTTGATGCCAACTTATTCAAACGTAAAAACAATAAGAACACCGGTGATGGCGGAATGGATGGCATGAATATGGGCCAGTAATTACATAAAAAGATTAATAGTTAAAAAGACTAAGGTTTTGCATATTTGCAGAACCTTTTTCTTTCTGTCTATTTAAAGTCATTTGAAGAAAATTTATTTTACCGTTACCAACGATCTTACCTACGACCAGCGGATGCACCGTATTTGCACTTCGCTGGCTGCAAATGGTTATGCAGTTGCAATGGAGTACATTGAAGCGGGTGCTTCCGCCACTGATGACAAACGCCCAGTTTTTCAACAAATGATTGCTGATGC
>JBEBIF010000589.1:0-1778 GCA_040080515.1 Chitinophagaceae bacterium
GGGGTTATTATGAATGTAATGCAGCTTTTGTAAGATGAACTTTTCTGTACGGCATTCTTTTACATCAAAGGAATCTTTCCATATTGCGTGTTTCTTACCACGGGTCCGGTCTTTGGCAGTTACTCCTGCCTGCAGGGTTTGCAGCAGTGTGTTATCTCCCTGCTTTATCAACCGCTCCACGATCGAGTAGGCCATGAAACGTTTTCCATTTCCTACAATAGTATTTAGCGATTGGTTGCCGCCGGCATAGTATGTCAGCAGGTGCAGGTGGTTAGGCATGATGACATAACCGTTAATGATGTGTCCATTGTTTGCCAGGATACCAAACCAGTTATAGACAAGATCAAATCCCTGTGTTTGTTCAATAAGTGGCAACCACCGGTGACAGGTGAAGGTGATAAAATAGATACCGGGCCGGGTAACGGGTGTATGTACGGACATAGAGGGAAGTTACGTTTCTTAAGCCGACGAGTCCCTCCCCGGTGGTTGAAAATTTGTAGTTTTATAAAGAACGGGGAGGAGACTCGTCGGGGAAGAAAGTCGGGCTGTGAGTATCCACGCTGGAAAAGATTATGTATTTGTATGGGAACATCGATTATCAAATATTATAGGTTTCTATTTTATTATATTTATAAGGGATACCTTAATCAGGGTGAAAAAAGGGTTCCTGGTCTTTATGCTCTTTTTGGCGTTACTGTATTAATTTCCTTTAACATCATTTCAGCTTGTATTTTTTTCTTAATTGCCTTGAAAATAGATGGAAGTTTTATAAACGGATATATTACAGTAGCAGTTTTTGTCTTATTTTTTTTAATTAACTATTCTTACTTCTATCTCGGGAAGGGAAAAGAGACTGCCTTGAAATTATTTGTTAATTTGAATGAAGGAAGTATTAGAAAGTTGAAACTTTTTTCTTTAATATACATTATCGCTACCGCCGCATTATTAATTTTGGCTTTGTATTTATATATTAATTCATAGCAACTTTTCCTGCACTTTTTTCCAAAACTATCCCCATCACACCAGCTTATACACCGAAAGCGAACCAGGAAGACCTTTTAATTGCTGCTCTCCCAAATGTTTGGCGGCGGGATGGCCATCAATATTCCGTACCACATCTTCTGATACCAGTAATACCGACTCATATTTTTTATTCAGTTGTTCTATCCGGGCAGCGGTAATGACCACCGTACCGGTTACTGAATATTGCTGCCGCACCGAAGTGCCAATGTTTCCCGTTACCGCTTCACCTGTATGGATTCCGATCCCGATACGGGTGGGCTTGATAGTACCTTCCATCCCGGCCCTTTCTAATTGCCGCAATATCTCATATGCCGTATTCACCGCTCTTTCAGAAGGATTATCTAATGAGACCGGGGCGCCAAATGTGATCATACATCCATCACCCAGAAACTGGTGCACCACCCCTTCATGTTTTGTAACTGCATTGATGACGATACCAAAAAAAGCATTCTGGTATTTAACGACCTCCTCCGGACTGCTTTCGGCAGCAAAGTTGGTGAAGTTGCGGATGTCGATGAACATCACCGCCACTTTCATTCTCCTGGTCTCAATTTCTCCGTTGCTCTCCAGTATTTTTTCTGCCACCTCCGCCGATATCTGCTGACCAAATAAATTCTCCACCTTATGTCTTCTTTCGGCTTCTTTCAATGAACTGCTCACCCCATCCCTGATCTGTTTGGCCACCATACCGGCAGCCACACCGCTCAGCAGAAAAATGATGACCCGGGCAGAATCATCAGTAGTGAAATGATGAT
>JBEBIF010000137.1:0-8252 GCA_040080515.1 Chitinophagaceae bacterium
AGCAGGGCTTCTGTGCAGCATCGGGCATTGGCAATTTGTCTGGATTAATGGTTACATTTAACATATCGGATAAGGCTGATTTTCATTCAACTGGCTGTATTTTCAAAAACTTAACTTTTTTTTTAATTTTTCGTTGAAGGTTAACTAATTTCAAGCCCCCTCTCGCAGGGCTTTCGATTTCTTTATATACTAAAACTAAACGCACATGAGAAAACTGTTATTACTGCTCTTTGGTGTTGTGTTTTTTGCCGTACAGGCGTTAGCACAGCGAACCATCTCTGGTAAGGTTACGGACGACAACGGCGCTCCTATACCTAATGTATCAGTAGTAGTTAAAGGAACTACTGCCGGCACCACTACTAAAGCCGATGGAACTTATTCACTGGTTGTTCCTTCAAACGGCAAAGCCCTCATATTTTCCGCAGTAGATATGATCTCTGTTGAAGCTGGAATCGGCAACGGCACAACAGTAAATGCAAAATTAAAAAGCGAAGAAAAAAGCTTGTCAGAAGTAGTGGTAACGGCTCTCGGCATCAAAAAAGACAAAAAAACATTAGGATTTAGCCTGACACAATTAAATGCCGCAGAACTTACGAAGTCCCACCAAACGAATATCACTAATGCACTGGCTGCTAAAGTACCGGGGGTACGTGTAAGCGGAAGTGGGGGTGCCTTTACAGGTTCCAGTATAATTATTCGTGGTTATACCACGATGACTGGTTCCAATCAGCCTTTATTTGTTATCGATGGTATTCCCGTGGATAATAGTGGTGGTGGAAGCCCTTTACAAAATGGACCAACTGTTTCAAACAGGCTTATTGATATCAATCCTGAGGACATTGAAAGTATGAGTGTGCTTAAAGGGCCTTCTGCATCTGTGTTATATGGCTCCAGGGGATCTAATGGTATCATCCTTATTACAACTAAAAAAGGAAAGGCCGGTCAAAAAGCTGCTATCCAATTTTCATCTACTTATTCAATTGAGTCAGTAAACCGTATGCCTGACTATCAAAATGAATATGCGCAGGGAAATAGTGGTGCGTTTAATGCAACTAACCAAACGTCCTGGGGTCCCCGCATTACGGGACAGACAGTTACAACTGCATATGATCCCTATACAAATACCAATACAAGAACAGAGCAACTGGCCGCCTATCCCAATAATGTTTCTGATATGTTTAAAAACGGGATAAACTGGCAAAATAACCTGGCTTTTTCGGGTGGAACTGATAGAAATACCTTCCGTTTTTCTTATGGCCACACAAGAAACACCGGTGTATTAGCAAACAACATATTGACCCGCCATAATTTCACTATCAACACAACGTCCAAGGTAAATAATTACCTGACCGTTGGTGTGTCTGGTACTTATTCAAACAACGCTTCCAGGAGAACACAGCAGGGAAACCAGTTGAGTAACCCGCTCTTCCGCGGATGGTTCACACCCCGCAGCTATAATCTTACCGGGCTCGCATTTGAGGATGCAGCAGGAAACCAGCGGTATCCATTGGGAGAAGACAACCCTTACTGGACCATCAAACATAACAGGTATCGTGATGAGATAAACCGGTTCATTGGTAACGTATCCTTTAATTTTAAACTGACCAAATGGTTGCAGGCTGATTACAAGATTGGTACAGACGTTTATTCCACTTTCCGCCATGGCTATGATCAGATTGGTGCAAGGGGTGGTGCAAATACTACTGCAAATGCAGTAGGTGGTATCCGTGAAATTCGTAACCAGTACCGTAGTTTAAACTCAAATGGCTTTCTTACTGCTAATAAGCGAATTAGGAGCTGGAATTTTACTGCAATTGTAGGAACAGAGTTTTTGCAGATATATAATGCAGTTGCCCAATTAGATGGCAAAGGTGTTATCGTTCGTGATTTCGAACAATTGAGCAACACAACCACTTTTAGTCCGGCTCCATCCAATGGATCTTCAAAAACAAGGTTAATTGGTGTTTATGGTGATTTTACGATTGGTTACAAAAGCATCTTTAATGTCAACGCTACCTTTAGAAATGACTGGGCCTCTGTTTTCAAAATTGGCAATAACTCATACTTGTATCCGGGAGTTGGCGCTTCTGTGAATTTTACAGAATGGTTCCCGGGATTGAAAAACAAAGTAATTGAGAACATCAAAATACGTGCAAATATTGCCACTGTTGGTAAGGCTGGCGACCTGGTCTATGCAACCGATTCTTATTTTGGCGGCGCTGGTTCTGCTGATGGTTTTGGACCAACAATCGCATTCCCTTTTAATGGTGTTCAGGCATTTAGCTTAAGTAACAGCGCTGGTAACCCGTTGCTTGGCCCCGAGTTTACTACGAATAGAGAGATAGGGTTTGAACTTGCTTTCTTTAAAGGCAGACTGACTATAGAAGCTACAAAATATAAACAAAAATCAAGGGATCTGATCTTCCCGGTTCCGAACTCTGCAACAGCAGGCATAACCTCTGTTTCATTAAATGCAGGCAACATATCAACAAAGGGTGAGGAGTTAAGCATTATTGCCACTCCTGTAAAAACAAAGTCTTTTGAATGGAATATCAATTTTAATTACTCCAAATTCAAGAGTACAGTAGATAAACTTGCACCAGGTGTAACGAACATTTTCCTGGGTGGTTTTACAACTCCCAATATTCGATTAGTGGAAGGCGATGAGTATGGCCAAATTTATGGTAATGCTTATCAAAGAGATCCCAAGTCAGGAAAAATCATAGTAGGAGCAAATGGTCTTCCTTTGATCACTTCTGGTGTTCAGAAAATTGGTAACCCCAATCCCAAGTATATTATTGGCATAACGAATACTTTTAGCTACAGGACATTTACCCTGTCATTCCTTATTGATTATAAGAAAGGTGGTCAGCAATACTCTAGAAATATTGCCGACCTTCAGCGTAATGGCGTAGCAAAAGAAACAGCAGAATTCCCCCGCTATGATGGAGCAGGTGTTTTACAAAAACCTTACCTGTTTGATGCGGTCTATGCTAATGGTTTGCCCAACACAACCTATGTTTCTGCACAGGACTATTTTGGAAACAGCGGCAAGTATGTAGCAGCTGAAGGGTTTATTTACGAAACTACCTGGTTCCGTATAAGAGAGGCTTCTGTAAGCTACAGCATGCCCTCTTCATTATTGACCAAAACTCCGTTCGGCAGTGTGGAATTGAGTATTTTCGGACGCAACCTTTTCCTGAATGCACCACATTATCCGCATCTTGATCCCGAGCAAAATGCCCTTGGTATCAGCAATGCACAAGGTTTGGAGTTTAATGCTTTGCCTCAAACCCGTACAATGGGTGTAGGTCTTAAGCTTAGTTTTTAATTTAAAAAATTCAGATAAATATGAAACTTAAATATTTTAAACTGTTCTTACTGGCTTCAGGAATTTTAGCCGTAAGCTCTTGCAAAAAACAGTTAGATATCAACTATGACCCGGACCGCTTACCAGACGGCAACAGCCCTATTGAGCAATTGCTCACCTCTGCACAGGTGAACCTGGGTTTTGAAGGAGGAAGTGACCTGTTCAGGTACACAACGCTGATCATGCAACATATGTCCGGAGGCGCCTCACAGCCAAACCAGACTTATGAGTATTACCGGCATAATATTACCGGCAGTGATATGAATAACGTTTGGGGAAGTATTCACGCCACGACTTTAAGTGACCTCGAACTGATCATTAAGCAAGGAGGTGCCAGCCCTTATTTTGTTGGTATCGCCAAGATCCTGAAAGCGTATGAATATGCGCTGGTGGTGGATGTATGGGGAGATGTTCCTTATTCCCAGGCACAACAACTGACAGGAAACACACAGCCTGCATATGATGATGATGCCACCATTTATCCTAAGCTTATCACCTTGCTTACAGATGCTGTTACTGATTTGAATGCCAGCTCAAGCGTTTTAACTCCTGGCGCCGCTTCTTTAATGTACACAGGTGCTTATGCCACAATCAAGGCCAACTGGATCAAATTGGCTAACACACTACGTTTAAGGTTGCTGCTGCACTACAGCAAAGTGAATCCCGCTTTTTGCGTAGCGCAGATAACTGCATTGGTAAACACAGCAGGTATCACCTTTATGGCATCCAATGCTGATAATTTCCAGATGAACTTTTATAATGTGGCCAACCAGCGCAGCCCTATCTCCGCATTTGAAGTTAGCAGGCCCAACTATTTATTTGCTGACGCAAGAATGCTGAGCCTTATGAACGCAAAGAGTGATCCACGCAGGGCTACTTACTTTACAGATTTCCCGTTAGGATCCGGCACTTATGTAGGTGTTTCTGCCACGGCTCTTCCTCCTGTTCCTAACAATAATTACAGCCGGATCCATACTTTCTTACGTGGTGCTGTTACCACTCCCGCAGTTGGAATTAACTCCGCTGTATATAGTGGTGCTGCTCCGCAACGCATGCTTCCTTATGCAGAGTATTGCTTTATCCGTGCAGAAGCCGCTTTAATGGGTGCTCCGGGTAATGCACAAACGTTCTTTACAGATGGTATCACTGCTTCCATGCAGGAAGCCGGTGTGGCTGCAGGAAACATTACTACTTATCTTACTGCTAATGGTACCCTTACAGGAACCAATGCACAAAAATTGCAGCAGATCATCGAAGAAAAATACATTGCTTTATTCGGAGTGAGTGTGGAACCCTGGAACGACTGGAGAAGAACCGGATACCCTGCACTTAGCTCACCCAGCAACTCGATAACAGGTGCTATTCCAAGAACATTGTTCTATCCGCAATCTGAAATTGATCTGAACCCGAATAATCCGGGTCAAAAAGGAGCAAACTTACAGAGCACTGTATTCTGGGATAATTAATTACAAATATTCTCTTTACAAAAAAACCTCCGGAAATTCCGGAGGTTTTTTATTCACCAATCCTTTTATTATTTTACCACTTCACTAAGGATCCTTTCCAGGTCTTCCCCCCGCAAGCCTTCCGCAATTACTTTACCATCGGGGCCTACCAGCACATTATAAGGGATCCCTTCAATTTTATAAGCTGGTACCACCGGACTTTGCCAGTACTGCAGGTCGCTTACATGCGTCCAGGTAAGATTATCCTGCATGATCGCTTTTAACCAATCGTCCTTTCCACCGGGTCTGTCCAATGAAACACCCAGGATCGTAAAATTCTTGTCCTTGAATTTATTATATGCTTTTACCACATTAGGGTTTTCCATTCTGCAGGGCTTGCACCAGCTGGCCCAAAAATCAACCAGCACATATTTTCCTTTGAATGAACTCAGCGTTACCTGGTTACCATTGGCATCCGGCAGACTTATCTCCGGGGCCAGCTTACCTATCATTCCCTGAATAGATGATTGTATGGAGGCCAATCCTTCATGTTTGGAAAATTTAGCAGCAGCTTCATTTACAATGCCCACTACTTCC
The DNA here is from genome assembly GCA_040080515.1 of Chitinophagaceae bacterium. GTDB lineage: Bacteria > Bacteroidota > Bacteroidia > Chitinophagales > Chitinophagaceae > JJ008. The sequence goes on from JBEBIF010000137.1 coordinate 5,413, forward strand.
TGCTTATCCATTGGCTCCAGGTTATAACCGGGATTGTTCGCCGTAGATTGATAATAACTTAAAATAAACATGCTGAGCGCCGGGTTTTCGCTTTTCTTCAATGCATCAGTAACAATCGCCTTTGCCTCTTGTGCCGCGACAAAAACCTTTTCCTCAAATACCCGGAAAGAGCTGTCAGTTATGCCGGCCTTACTTAAACTGTCTGCCTGGCGGCTGTTAAAAAATATCTCCTGAAGTTTGGTATTAAAAGATACCATAAAGTTCTTCATCTGCAGGCTGGCCTTTGAATCCTTTACATCATAGCTTTCAGCAAACTGGTCATTCTCTTTGCTGAAGGTAATGTCAAGCGTTACTTTAGAAACATCATTGATAACGGCGGCAACCGGAAACTGGTTCTGATCAAACCGTAAGTTGTACATAGTGGCTTCCCGGGTATTGGCCTGCAGTTTATACTTACCATTCTTTTCTATCACAAATGAATCTACAATAGCTGGCTGCATTGAGGTCATTGGTATCTCTTCCAGGTAAACGACCCGTGCAGGATTGTTGGTGATGGTGCCTGCAACTGTAAACTTGTCTTCTGCCGATTTATCATTACAGGATGCCAATGCTGCAACGGCTACTATCACTACTAGTATTTTTTTCATTAGTTATATTTCTTTATTTAGCGTTTAATTTTTCCAGTAATAGCTGGTTCGTCAATTTCGGGTCAGCTTTTCCTTTTGATTGCTTCATTACCTCGCCTACAAATAATGCCATCAATCCCTTTTTCCCTTTTTTATATTCCGTAACCTTTTCTGCAAATTTCTCCAACACAATATCAATGATTGGTCCTAAAGCCGACATATCCGACTCTTGCAGCAAGTTTTGCGCCGTAGCGATCTGTTCCGGCGTTTTAGTATTATCCAAAAGCAGGGCAGGAAATATTTTTGCCGAAGCTGCAGAAAAGCTAACCTTCCCTGAATCAATCAAACCAATTACAGCAGCAATTTGTTCGGGCCGCAACGGAAAATCTTTGATCTCTTTCCCATTCTCATTCAGCCAGGACCTTACCGGCCCAAGCATCCAGTTAGCGGTGGCTTTATAATTAGAGGTGTATTTTATGATCGTTTCAAAATAGTCGGCCTGTTCTTTTTCTTCTGCAAGCACCGTGGCATCATAAACTGAAAGCTGAAGCTGCGAGATATATCGTTGGATCCTTTCTTCAGGTAATGCCGGGATGGACTTCCGTATGCGTTCTATAAATTCATCCTGCAATTGAAATGGGGTAAGGTCGGGTTCAGCAAAATAACGGTAATCGTCTGCATCCTCTTTATCTCTTGTGGCAAAAGTAATTCCCCTGTCGGCATCAAAGCTGCGGGTTTGCTGCAAGATCGTTTCCCCACTTTCCAGGAGTGAGATCAACCGGGTGGCTTCTGCTTCTATAGCCCTTTTTACATTACGGATAGAATTGAGGTTTTTTACCTCCACCCTGGTACCCAATTGTGTATTGCCTTTTTTACGAACAGAAATATTGGCATCACAACGAAGGCTTCCTTCCTCCATATTACCATCACATATCTCCAGATAGCGAACTAGCTTTCTTACTTCATTTAAATAAGCTACGACTTCATCACCGCTTCGCAGGTCGGGCTCTGTTACTATTTCAATCAGCGGTGTGCCTGCCCGGTTGTAATCGATACAGGTATTGGCATCATCCACATCATGCAGGCTTTTTCCGGCATCTTCTTCCAGGTGTATACGATTGAGCCGGACCATTTTCTCCATATCACCTGTTTTTATTTTTACTATTCCGCCTTTGCAGATCGGGGTAGTGTGTTGTGACACCTGGTATCCTTTGGGAAGGTCTGGATAGAAATAATTTTTTCGGGCAAAATAGTTGTACTGTTCGATCTCACAATGGCAGGCTATTCCCATTTTAATAGCAAATTCAATAGCCTTTTTATTCATCTTCGGCAATGTTCCGGGATGACCGAGGGTAATAGGACTGACATGCGTATTCGGCTCTGCACCAAAAGCAATACTGTCTCCGCAGAAAAGCTTGCTCGCTGTTTGCAATTGAGCATGCACTTCCAGCCCTATCACTATTTCGTATTGATCGCTGTTTGACATTCTGTGAGTTGCCTTTGGCTATCTCTCTCAAAGGGAGAGCAAAAATAGCCCATTTGCGGCAGTAGAGAAGAGGGAAAAGTGAGAAGGGTATCACGCAGGGGGCGCAGGGTACGCAGAGAATAAGGAGAGAAATACCCTATTGTATTTCCTCTTTTCCTCCTTATTCTCTGGGCGAGGCAACTTCCTCAAAACATGTCGCACAGAGACTAAAGAGAAAGGGAGGGTATTCCTTATTTTGTATTTCCTCTGTGAACCCTGCGCCCTCTGGGTGGGTAACAAAAGATAAAGCCTCATCCCGCAAAAGCAGGACAAGGCTTTAATTACCACACACCAAAACTAAATTGTTTACAGGTCGGCTGTTTTAATTTTCTTAGGCATTTTAACTTCAATGGTCTGTGACTTACCGTTGCGGGTAAGCTGGAACCGAACAGTGGGGTTATCTTTCTTTTCCCTGAGCATTTTTGAGATCTCATCCACACTATTCACCTGCTTATCATCAAGCTGTGTGATGATGTCTTCCTCTTTGATACCGGCTTTTGCCGCATTACTTTCATCATCCACTTCCACTACTTTTACTCCTTTTCCATCATCGGTATCTTGTACAGAAAGTCCGAGCTTGGGAGAGCCTCCGGACCAGTTCCAGTTTTGTCCGCCATAGGGAGCCAACTCCCTGAGACCTTTTAAGTTTGGCGCTATTTTGTCAAAATGCATATCGCCCAGGTCCATCT
>JBEBIF010000590.1:0-1769 GCA_040080515.1 Chitinophagaceae bacterium
CTGTTCCATACTTCATTCAGCCGGAACAGGTCAGCATCCGTATATTTTCTGTTCTCTATATAAGACAGGAGGCTTTTGCAAACACTGTCCGGCCCAAACAGGATGCCATTAGGATTTTGCAACACCCGGAACTTCAATTTCGCCAGCGCATTACCAATATGTTCCGTAAAACACGAACCGGTAAGCTCTATCTTATCCCGGTAAGTAACCGGTTCGGATAATCTCTTCAGATCTATATTCAGCAGGAGTTCCATATGTATTAAATAAAAATTTGCCCGGCAAGTTCAAGGCTTTTGGCCAATGCTTCTTTATTAAGAGAAGATAACTGTTTTTGTTCTTCAAAATAGTGGATCATCAGTTCGCTATCCATATTACCCACCAGTTCATCATCGGCCATTGGGCAGCCGCCAATTCCTTTTAAAGCGCCATCAAACCGTTTGCAGCCTGCTTTCACTGCTGCTTCCAGTTTTTCTCTCCAGGTATCGGGAGTAGAATGCAAATGCACTCCTGTCTCCACCCCGGGCAGTGAATCTGACAGGTAACTGGTCATGTCATACACCTGGGCCGGAGTGGCTACTCCTACTGTATCTGCCAGTGAGATGATACCGATATCCATTGCCACCAGTTTATTCACCCATTCAAAAACGATCTCCTCATCATACGGATCGCCATAGGGATTTCCAAACCCCATGGAGATATACACCACCAGTTCCTTACCCGTTTTTATACAAAGGTTTTGAATCTCTTCCACCCTTTCCAGAGACTCTTCAATTGATGAGTTGGTATTGCGTTGCTGAAATGTTTCCGACACAGAAAACGGGAAACCAAGATAGCTTATCTGATCGAACACAGAAGCTTCTTCTGCCCCACGATAGTTGGCAACTATTGCCAGCAGCTTCGACTTCGTACTTCCAACTTCCAGCTTCGTAATTACTTCCTGGGTATCCGCCATCTGCGGAATTGCTTTTGGTGAAACAAAACTGCCAAAATCAATCGTATCAAAACCCACCTTCAGCAAGGAATTGATGTATTCGATCTTCTTTTCAGTGGGAATAAAAGTTTTCCAGCCCTGCATGGCATCACGGGGACATTCGATAAGTTTTATATTCCTTTCAATGTTCACTTCATTCTTTGTTTCATTACTTCATACAAGATCATCCCTGTTGCCACCGACACATTCAAACTTTCAAAATCACCTTGCATGGGGATCTTTATTTTTTCATCACATATCTTCATCAGCGCCGGGTAAATACCATTATCCTCGCTGCCCATTACAATTGCACAGGGTTCAGTCAGATCAACTTCAGCTATGGTTTTATCAGCCGTCATTTCACTCGCAAAAACTTTGATACCGTTCAAATGCAATTCATCCACCGTCTTCATCAAACTGTTTACCCGGCAAATAGCTATCTGTTCCAACGCTCCGGCTGATGTCAATATCGCATCTTCATTCAAAGCACCTACCCCTTTGTCCGGAATGATAATGGCATGCACACCGGTACAGTAGGCCGTACGGGCAATCCCACCAATATTACGGATATCGGTTATCCCGTCAAGAATAAGAAACAACGGCACTTCACCATTCTCAATGACAAATGAAATAACATCCTGGAGGTTCTGGTATTGTACTTTGGCTATTTGGGCCACACAGCCTTCATGACCGGATATATTGAAGCCATCTAATTTGGCCACCGGCACATAATTCACCGGCACCCCATTTTGAGAAGCCAGCCTTTTGATCTCACTGATATCTTGTCCCACTGCTTTCG
>JBEBIF010000138.1:0-8222 GCA_040080515.1 Chitinophagaceae bacterium
CAGTATGCTGACGTACCGGTGGGTGGAAAGTAATTCAGGCCCGCCCCGCAAATATTTTTCCCTGACAGAAAAGGGAGATGATTTTTATAAAGAGCTGGAGCAAACATGGAACGAATTATCCAACGCCGTGAATGCACTGGCCCGGAAAGATGGCCAACCGCTTAACCAATAACAACCTCAACCAAACTTTTATACAATGAAAAAGATCATTAACATAAACTTAAGTGGCCGGGTGATACCGATCGAAGATTCTGCTTATGAATCATTGCAAGCATACATTGAAAGTTTGCGCCGCTATTTTGCTCATGAAGAAGGCCGTGATGAGATCATCAACGACATTGAAAGCCGCATTGCAGAGTTATTGCATGAAAAAGTGCGCAAAGGTGCCGAAGCGGTAACAGATGCGGATGTGGAGGAAGTAATTACCTCTATGGGCCGGGTGGAAGACTTTGAAGCAGAAGCTGCCGCTGATTCAACAGAGAGTACACAACAACAACAAAGCAGTACACAGCCCAATTTTACTTTTTCAGAAAAAAGATCAAAAGGCAGATTGTACCGTGATACCAGCGATAAATTTATTGGTGGTGTGTGCAGTGGTATTGCTGCTTATATGAATGTGGATCCGGCCATTGTACGGATCCTGTTTGCTATCATTACGTTTGGCGGATTTGGATTGGGCTTCCTTGCCTATATCATATTATGGGCCATCCTTCCACCCAAAGACCTGGAAGGATACACCGGTAAAAGATTATACCGCAACCCGGATGATAAGGTGATTGGTGGTGTGGCTGGTGGCCTGGCTGCTTATTTTGGAAAAAGCGTTACTACTATTCGTTTGATATTTGCAGCTCCTGTGGCACTGAGCATTTTGGTAGGCATACTCAACAGGTTTAGCTGGGATTATGATTTTGACATTGCTATGAACATTGGATTTGGTTCATTGAGCGGCACCTTCTTCCTTATATATGTTATCCTGTGGATGGTATTGCCGGAGGCAAACAGCGATTATCAAAAAATGGAAATGAGAGGAGAAAAAGTGGATGTGAACCGCATCAGGCAAAATGTGAAAGAAGGGATGGATAGTATGAAAGACAGGATGAAAGGCTGGAAAGAGGAAGTAAAAGAATCAGCACAAAATTTTTCTGCAAAGGCAAAAGAATTTTCCAACACGAGAGGCAAAGCATTTGCATCAGAAGTAAATGAAACATTCCGGAGAAGGAGTGGTGGATTTGGCCACGCAATAGGAGTTTTGTTTAAGGCATTCTTCCTGTTCATTGCCGGCACTATAGCGTTCGCTTTATTTGTTTCATTGATCGCCTTATTATTTGGCGGGGTGGCCTGGTGGCCGGTCAATAATTTTTTATGGACCAGCAAGTGGCAGCAATTATATGCCTGGGGCACACTGATCTTCTTTTTAATAGTACCGCTTATTGGCTTTATTACCTGGGTTATTCGTCGCATTACCCGTGCAAAATCAAGAAGCAATTACCTGGGCTGGACCTTTGGTGCCCTGTGGACCATTGGATGGGTGAGTGTGGTATTATTAGTGGCAAGCCTTAGCAGGGATTTTAGGAATTATGAAACGGTGTCAACTCCTGTAACCCTCGTTCAACCGGCAAACGGAAAAATGATCGTAGCGGTTTCGCAGCCAGAGCTGGAATATTCAGGCGGCTTTGGATGGATGAGTGATGGCGGCTATGGCTGGGACCTTTCAACTGATACATTATCCTTATCAGCAGTAAAATTTAAAGTAAAAGCCAGCCTGGATGATCAATACCATGTAACAATTAACCGATCAAGCTGTGGCAAAACAGAGGAAGATGCCAGGATAAGGGCAGAGAAGATCCGATATGATGTGTATTCAAGAGACAGCATACTGGACCTGGGAAATGGATACTCAATTGACAAAGACAGTAAGTTTCGGGGCCAAAACATAGAACTGGAGATACTCATTCCCATTGGAAAGAAGATCCGTTTTGATGAATCTGTAAAGGATAAACTAAACTCTGTAAATGTAAAGGTTAAAAAAAGCTACCGGCGAAACAGGGTGACCGGTATCGAAATAAACAACGATGAAAGCTCTTTTCACTACCGCCCCGGAGTGGAATATGTGATGGGCGTTGACGGAGAATTAAAAGATCCGAATGGAGTAAGTGTAACACCCCCTGTAAATAATGATTACCGCTATAATGGCACTGACAGTACCACAAAAAGCAATGAGGATGCCGAAACTCAAAGACTGATAGATGAGGAAAAGCGTAAACAGGAGTTGAGAAAAAAAGAAGATGAAGAAAGCCAAAGACGGTTAAAAGAATTGGAAGACAAGATAAAATCGCCTAAGACAAAACCAACAGGGCATATAAAGGTACCTGTTAAGAACAGCGAAGAAACATTTGCCGGAGGCCCGTCACCGGTAACATCACTGGTGGAATGGTTTTAAGTAAAGGGGTTACAAAAAAAGCACATGAAAATCAAAAACAACATTGTTCTTATCCTGGTTATAGTTCTTTTTACAGCAGCAGCCTGCAGCCATTCAGAAACAAAACCAACAGTACCTGAAGCGAAAATCTATAAACCTGTTTCGCAGGAACTATATGATACTATTGCCATGATGGACAGCTTGCTGTTTGCAGCGCTTTATAAGCAAGACACCGTGACAGCAAAAGAGCTTTTTACAAAAGACTTGGAGTTTTATCATGATAAAGGGGGCTTGTCCGGTTATGAACAAAACATAAAAGCCTTCAAAACATTATTTACAAAAGAGAATGGGTTAACAAGAGAACTGATACCAGGAAGCATGGAGGTGTATCCAATAAAAGATTATGGCGCCATACAAGAAGCAAAGCATCGTTTCTGTCGCCCCGAAAACGGCAAGCAGGACTGCGGCACCTTTAAGTTTTTACATATATGGAAGAAAGAGGAAGGGAAATGGAAGATATCAAGGATCGTTAGTTATGACCATTGATAAATTTGGTTGAAGTTGGGTTTACCCCCAATGAAAGCAGAAAAGCTCCCCAGGGAGCTTTCTGCATTTATGCTATCGTAAAGAAAATTTATTCCGGCACTTGTACCACTGTCCGGCTCCTGGTGCGGATAAGGGGATGGGAGCATCATTCTCCAAAATTAAGAACGCATCGCTTACCTTTGCTGACCTTTAATTCACTAATGCTATATGACAATTAAAAACACCCCCTTTACCGGCAAACATATTGCCCTTGGTGCTAAAATGGCGGCTTTTGCCGGCTACAATATGCCTATTTCCTATACCGGCATCAATGAAGAGCATGCTGCGGTAAGAAAAAATGCCGGTGTATTTGATGTAAGTCATATGGGAGAATTTATTTTGAAAGGACAAAATGCCCTTGACCTCATACAACGGGTGACCAGCAACGATGCCGCAAAACTAAAGAACGGACAGGCACAATACAGTTGTCTCCCCAATGAGACCGGCGGCATAGTGGACGACCTGCTGGTGTATTGCATTGAAGAAAACAACCCGACTGCCGGACGGGCAGGTGTGTACATGTTGGTAGTGAATGCCTCCAATATTGAGAAAGACTGGAACTGGATTCAAAAGCACAACAACAAAGGGGTGGAAATGCATAACATTTCTGATAAAACCTGCTTGCTGGCCATACAGGGGCCGAATGCCACCAAAATACTTCAGCCGCTTACGGACATGGACATTCTTAACCTGAAGTACTACACTTTTACAAAGGGAACTTTTGCAGGAGTGGAGAATGTGTTGGTGAGCGCCACAGGATATACCGGTGCCGGGGGTGTGGAAATTTATTTCGAAGACACAAATGGAGCAGCTGATAAGATATGGGAGACCTTATTTGCAGCAGGCAGCCCTCAAGGATTGAAACCGATTGGACTGGGGGCAAGAGACACACTGCGGCTTGAAATGGGCTTTTGTTTATACGGCAATGATATTGACGATACCACATCACCAATTGAAGCAGGCCTGGGCTGGATCACCAAATTCACAAAGGACTTTACTTCCAAAGAAATTTTTGCCCAGCAAAAAACAGAAGGGGTGGACAGAAAGCTGGTAGGGTTTGAAATGATAGAAAAAGGAATACCAAGGCAAGGCTATGAAATAAAAGATTATGCCGGGGAAACGATCGGTCATGTTACATCCGGTACGCAGTCACCCAGCCTGGGCAAGGCCATTGGTATGGGATATGTACGAAAGACCTATGCGTCTATTGACTCGGAAATCTTCATTAAAGTGAGGGATAAACTGCTGCAGGCAAAAGTTTCGAAGATCCCTTTTTCATAAAAAAGGGGTTGTGGTTGAATTTTTGCAGGGAATGGGGAAATAATGTATTTTAAATGTCAGAGTTAATACTTCAATCAGCAAACCTCGCACTTCACCAGATGACGACCATTCATCTTACCACGTTTATTGCAGCGCCGGCCGAGGTGGTCTTTGATCTCAGCCGTCATGTGGGTTTACACAAAGAATCTATGGCGGCCTTCAAAGAAGAAGCAGTGGCAGGAACAAGGTTCGGGCTTATTGAAAAAGACGAAACAGTTACCTGGCAGGCGAAACATCTGTTTAAAAAACGGTTGTTGCGGATAAAGGTCACCGAAATGAAAAAGCCGGTGATGTTTGTGGACGAGCAGGCGCAGGGAGATTTTAAAATAATGAAACATGAGCATCATTTCAAACCTTGTGATAATGGTACGATCCTGATCGATCTCTTTTATTTTGAACCCCCTTACGGATTATTGGGACAATGGTTCAACAGCCTTTACCTTACCAAATACCTGAGAAAATTGCTGGAACAGCGAAACAGCGTCATTAAAGAATATGCAGAAAGTGGTAAGTGGAAGAGGCTGCTGATAAAGTAACAGCAACACTCTTAACTCCCGTTCCTTTATTTTTGCAGCCACACTATGGCAAATAAACCCACCATCAATACCTCTCTTTCTCCGGCATTGCTGCATCTCTATGATCTGAGCAGCAGTATCGTTGTGATAATAGATGTGTTCCGTGCCACATCCACCATCGCTTCCGCATTGTATAATGGCGCCAAATGTGTGATACCGGTGGACTCTGTTCCCAAAGCCATCGAGATCAGTAAAAGTATTGACGGTATTGCTGCCGGTGAAAGAGACGGCATGATTGCAGAAGGCCTGCAGCATGGCAATTCACCACTGGAATACAGCAGGGATTTTATTGAAAACAAAACACTGGTACTCACCACAACCAACGGCACCCGCCTGTTGCAAATGGCACTGGAAAAAAATGCAGACACGATCATTTCCGGTTCTTTTCCCAACTTATCTGCAGTATGTGATTTTTTAGCAGCCGAAAATAAGAATGTAGTGCTGGGCTGTGCCGGCTGGAAAGATCGCTTCAACCTGGAAGACACCTTGTTTGCCGGAGCTGTGATCCAGCGGATAAAAAAACATTTCACTGTTCATTGCGATAGTTCCCTGATGGCTGAAACTATGTATGCAAAGAATAAAAATGACCTGATGACCTATGCTCCAAAACTTACACACTACCACCGCCTGGTGGAGCGGTTTGGATTAATAGAAGATATCCGTTTTTGTCTTACTGCTGATATTGCCAATGTATTACCAGTGTATGCAGAAGGGAAATTGATTGCAAAACAGCCTATTTAAATTCGTTTGGCTAAAGCCAACTCTTAGCTTGTACATTTATCCACGGCCTGAAGGCCGTGGCAATTGTTGTCCTTCGAAGGTCTTGGCAATTACTGTCTCTTGAAGGCTGTAGCAATAATTGCCCCGAACTTTAGTTCGGGGGTTAGAGCAATAATAGTAAATTGGCTTTAGCCAAATTAATAATCATGCCCTATATTAAAGTGTGGCTCCACCTTGTCTGGTCCACCAAAAACCGACTCCCCTTTTTAACAAATAAAATACGACAAACAGTTTTTGAACACATTCGGCAAAATGCAAAACAAAAGGACATCTTCCTTGATTGTGTAAACGGATATACAGACCACATTCATTGTTTAGTTTCTCTTTCAAATGATCAAACCATCAGCAAGTTGCTCCAACTTATTAAAGGAGAAAGCTCTTTTTCGATAAACAAACAAAATCTCTGTGCTTCCGTATTTCAGTGGCAGGAAGAATATTTTGCAGTATCTGTCAGCCATTCGCAAGTGCAGAAAGTAAGAGAATATATTTATGACCAGGAAAACCATCACCAGAAGAAAACGTTTCAGCAGGAATATGAAATGTTTATAAAAAACTATGGCTTTGACGAAGTGGCTGTGAAGTAAATAAAAACCTACTAAGATACTTCATTTTTTTCTCATAGTTCCCGGATAAAAATTATTTTTTATTTATCCTCTTTTACGAGGAAATCCGCAACACATTCTTTTATTTTTGCCGATTAACCTTTTTCGAAGTACCGGGTAAAACGCCCCGTACTTTGTACATCTAAAATCGTACACCGCTTGGCATTACCGCACCTTGTTAAATACGTTTATACCCATGGAACGGACGAAGTGATCCGCAGAGGAAAAAAGATCCATGCTGTCGGCTTTGTTGAACTGGTGGAGTATGATGACCTGTTCGGCTCTGCCGTATTCCGGGTAAAGGATGACAGCTATTCCACGTACTACAAAGTATATATTCAGAAGTTCAAAGACCCCAAATCCACTTCACTCCGTTGTGCCTGCCCCTATAACCTCGGCGATATTTGCCGGCATGAAGCAGCAGCATTGTTTCAGTTGCAGGAAATGATAGACCGGGGACACCTGCAGGCAGAAAGTGTGATCTATGATCAGCGCCATACGGTAGCCAAAATGAAATCCATAGAACTAAAGTCATTACGGCTGCTGTCATCCCAGGATGTTTTTGTTGAAGCAGAAAATTTTTTGCGCACCAATAAAGCCACAATTGAGCTGGCGGAAAATGAAACCGTAAAAGCAGTTTTAACACTGGAAGGCAAAACATATAAAGTACTAATTAAGAAAAACGAAGAACGGAATTTTGATACCAGTTGTGATTTTGAAGATGAAGAACATCCCCTGTGCCTGCCCAAAGTGATCGTATTTCTCCAATTGCTTAATACGTATGGAGCCGGCTATTTTGACAGTATCCGTAACTGGGATAAAGAAAAGAATAAACTGCTGGAAGCCTATGGATATTCTTTAAGTGATGACCTGAAAGGAAAATTTGAATTTGCTTATAAAGAAGGAAAACCCTTTTTGCGGGTGCTGGATATTAATATAAAAAGAGTGGCACAGGTGGCAACTCCTGCAAGACCGGTATTGCTGCCGCAACAGGAAAAAGAAACAGTGCTGCCACAAGTGGCCGAAGAAAACCTGGCAACCCCCTCCCAACGGCTGGGCATAGTATTCAATTTTAATAAAAAAGGATACCCGCAGTTTACTGTAGACGTAGTAATGGGAGAGATTAATGAAACAAATGATGCCTATACCAGCAAAGTGGAAAAACTGGATATCACCCGGTATGTAAATACAGATAATCTGCCTGAAGGGGATAAAGACCTGTTGACACAACTGCGTAAACTGCAGGAATCAGAGATCAATAAATACATCAGCCGTAATTCGCCATTCTCCGGCATTTGGGAAAATATCATTCATCATGAAGATGATGACCTGCCGGATGAAACAAAAGGGCTGATGGCAGAATACCTTCTTCCTAAGCTGAAAAAGATCTTCATTGAATCAGCCGGCAGTCCGTTTGTGTTCCTTTTGCCCGATAAAAAGCCTTTTAAAACCAACAACCTGGAGCCGCTGCAATTGCTTGCCGAAGAAGCAAGACCACATTTTATTGTCAAAAAGAATTCTCACTACACCATACAGTGCAGGGTAAAAGCGGGTCCGCTGGAATTTGATCTTGGTGATAATGAAGCAGCCAGCCCATTGTTTTTTTTATATAATAACCAGGCACATCTCTGGAAGAATAATGATGTGATTCACCTGGTAGAGAAATTTTTACCAACCGGTAAAATGAGTGTTGCCACAGAAGACTGGGGTAAAACACTAAATGAGTTTATCATGCCCATGGCCAAAGAGCACAAAGTGGATTTTGATAAATCATTGGTACAGGAGATCAAAGATGGCAACCCCGAAGTGAAGTTGTTCTTATTAGAAAAGGGAGAATACCTGGTATTTCAACCTTCTTTCTCCTACAAAGGGTATGAAACAAAAACCAGGGACCGGGATGAAGTGGTGGTGCCACAAGGGGATAAAGTGCTGGTAGTACAC
>JBEBIF010000139.1:0-8220 GCA_040080515.1 Chitinophagaceae bacterium
GGTTTCTTTTTATCCCTTCAACGCTTTTTTCGCAGAATAATCAAAAAGGCTGGATCAGCCTCTTTGACGGCTCTACTCTTACTGGCTGGAAAAAAATGACCGGTAAAGCTGAGTACTCGGCCAGTAATGGGGTGCTTACAGGGATAACTGTTATCAATTCTCCGAATTCATTTCTTGTAACCGAAAAAGAATACGGAGATTTTATACTTGAACTGGAAGTAATGGTTGAGGACACTACTTCTAACTCCGGCATACAGTTCCGCAGCCATTTTGATCCGGTTGCCAATGGCGGGAAAGGAAAAGTTTTTGGCTGCCAGTTTGAGCTAGACCCTTCTTCCAGGAAATGGAGCGGCGGCATCTATGATGAGGGCCGTCGTGAATGGCTTTACCCGCTGGGATTAAACCCTGCTGCGCAAACTGCTTATATGCATGGTGTATTCAACAAAGTACGCATTGAATGTATTGGCCGGGAAATAAAAACATGGATCAATGATGTACCTGCCGCTTACCTGGTTGACACCGTTGACCAAAAAGGGTTCATCGCACTGCAGGTACATGATATAGGAGCGAACACCGCATGGGCCGGCCGCAAAGTGCATTGGAAAAATATCCGCATTAAAACCATATCGCTGAAGCCAACTTCTTTTCCCAAAGATGTATATGTGGTTAATACGATCCCTAATTATTTAACAACAGCAGAAAGAAAGAACGGTTGGAAATTATTATTTGATGGAAATACAAACTATGGATGGACCGGTGCTTATAAAGAGCATTTCCCGGAGAAAGGATGGGAAATAAAAGATGGAGTGCTTAAAGTATTATCCTCAGAAGGAAAAGAATCGACCAATGGTGGTGATATAGTGACGAAAAAGAAGTTCAGCGCTTTTGATCTGTCTTTTGAATTTAAACTTACGCCCGGCGCCAACAGTGGCTTGAAATATTTTGTCACACTGTCTGAAAATAACCAGGGCTCTGCTATTGGATTAGAATACCAATTGCTGGATGATACCTTACATCCTGATGCGAAGATGGGTCGGGATGGTAACCGTACGCTGGCCTCTTTATATGATCTTATCAAAGCGGAAAAAACGTCCCGCTTTATCAAACAACCGGGTGGGTGGAATACAGGCCGTATCGTTGTTTATCCAAACAATCATGTAGAGCATTACCTTAACGGTATTAAAGTGCTGGAATATGACCGTGGCTCATCAACATACAGAGATATTGTTGCCATCAGCAAATACAAAGTGTGGCCAAACTTTGGCGAAGCGAAAGAAGGGTTTATTCTTTTGCAGGATCATGGAAATGAAGTGAGTTTCCGGAGTATTAAGATCAGGAAGATGTGAGAGAATGTGGAAATGAGGTAATGTGGAAATGTGAGAATGAAAGAATGTGATGAATGTTGGAATTATACAAACTCTTGACTGTATTTAATTTTCACATTTCCACATTACCTAATTTTCAAATTAGATCCTCGGATCCCAGCCTTTCTCATATTCCCTTCTCCAGAATTTCATTGCGGCAGCGTCATTGAGTATGTGACCATTCTTTGGATCGCAATGCAAAGTTCTTCCTGTTCGCTGTGCAATATTGGCGAGATGGCAAAGCAGTATTGATTTATGCCCTTCGTCGATGGGCGATGTGATGGTGGCAGTGCCACGGATGCTGTCGATGAAATTATTGAAGTGGAAGAAATCTAAATTACCGGTGGCGCTTACGGTATTCGTTCCATCATTGCTGGTGCCGGTCTTTACTTCTTTTACCAGTTTATTATCGGCATCATAAATGGCATAATCATCATTGCCTTTATTAACAAGTGTTCCTTTTTCTCCATAGATAGTAAAGCCACGGCCGGCACCTTCTACCTGGAATTTGTTGCAGCTTCTTCCTTCCCAGGTGATACTTTTGTTTTCGGCGAATTCAAATGTGGCCACCTGTGTATCGGGCATTTCCCAATCGTCTTTGTAAGCATATCGTCCGCCGCCGGAAGTTACTTTAACGGGATAATCAACGCCGAGGAACCAGCGGCACATATCAATTTCATGTGTACCGTTATTACATGTTTCCGCAGTGCCCCAATGCCAGAACCAATGCCAGTTGTAATGAACGAGGTTGTCTTTATAATCTTTCCGGGGTGCAGGGCCCTGCCACAGTTCAAAATCAAGAGTGGAGGGGACGGGTATCTTTTTACCAAAGCCGATTGACTTACGGTTATTGGCATACCAGCTTTTACCGAAATAGGCATTACCAATGATGCCTTCTTTTACAAGCTTCACTGCTTCAATAAGGTTGAGCATGGAGCGGCGCTGATTACCCATTTGTATCAGTTGCTTTGGGTATTTATGCATAGCCTGTATCAACAACTCTCCTTCGAAAGCATTATGCCCGCAGGGTTTTTCAAGATATACATGCTTACCATGTGTTACACCCAGTATGGCTGCGGGTGCATGCCAATGATCGGGAGCAGCTATGATAAGCGCATCATAATCTTTTTTGGTTACGAGTTCCCGGATGTCTTTTATTACAAGTGGTTTCCGGGCGGCATTGGCAAAGGGTTTCATTCCGTTGGCTATTGCGCTTTCTTCCACATCACAGATATAAGCTACTTCCACATTTGCCAACTGTGAAAAGCAGTCGGCAAGATATGCTCCCCGGCTGTTAACACCCATTACAGCCACCACCACTTTATTGGAAGGGGCCATTTTGCCAAACACCGGGAAATTGAGTATGGTTACTCCTGCAGTAGCAACAGATGTGTTTTTGATAAAGGATCTGCGATTCATGGTTGTTATGTTATGTCACTAAAGATAACTATATCTGTAATGAGGTGCAAAGGTTGAGGGCCTTTGTTATACGAAAAGTAAACCCGACCTTTGACGATCTTCTTATTTTGACAAGAAAAGAACGCACCATAGTGTTTTTGCTGGCGGCATTGAACTTTACGCACATCCTTGATTTTATGATCATGATGCCACTGGGTAATTACCTGAAGGTGTCTTCTATGCAGTTCAGTTTGCTGGTGGCGTCTTATTCTATCAGCGCCTTTTTTTCCGGGCTGGCGATCGCTATGTTTATTGACCGGTTTGACCGGAAAAGGTCTTTGCTGTTTGCCTATACCGGATTTGTGGTGGGGACGATCGCCTGTGGTTTTGCATCCTCTTATGGTTTGTTGCTGACTGCCCGGATAGTGGCTGGTTTGTTTGGTGGCATTATTGGCGCACAAGTGCTTTCTATCATTGCGGATATGTTTGTGTATGAAAGACGGGGCAGGGCTATGGGTGCTGTGATGAGCGGATTTGCGGGTGCTTCTATACTCGGCGTTCCACTGTCATTATATCTTACCAATATCTTCAAACACGACTGGCATGTGCCTTTTTTACTGATCGGTTCTCTTGGAATTATTTTCATTCCGCTGATCATCCGTTATATACCTAAAATGACGGGACATATTCAAAAGAGGGAAACGGAGGAAACTCCTTTCAAAGC
The DNA here is from genome assembly GCA_040080515.1 of Chitinophagaceae bacterium. Lineage (GTDB taxonomy): Bacteria > Bacteroidota > Bacteroidia > Chitinophagales > Chitinophagaceae > JJ008. The sequence goes on from JBEBIF010000139.1 coordinate 3,487, forward strand.
ATTGATTACGGTATGCAAAGTGCCTGCGCAACGGGCGGCCCTGGTATTTTCAGCATTGTTGATGATGGGGCATTTCCTGATCATCCCCTTTATAAACCCTTACCTGGAATTCAATAAAGGGTTCTCTAAGAACCAGACCCCGATGATCTATTTATTTGGCGGTATTGCTTCTTTGTTGTCTGCGCTTTACCTTGGCCGTGTGTCTGACAGGATCGGCAAGCTGACCGTTTTTTCTGTGTCAGTGTTCTTCTCGCTATTTATGGTTTTGATCATTACACATATGCCGAATGTTTCTTTTTCACTGGTGCTGGTGTTTTTCGCAGCTTGGTTTGTGGTAGCCACTGGCCGGATCGTAACGGCACAGGCGATGATAAGTGAAGTGGTGAAACCGGAGCAGCGGGGCAGTTTTATGAGCATCAACGGGAGTGTGCAGCAATTGGGCAGCGGATTGGCAGCTTTGTTTGCCGGCATTATTGTTTCTACTGAGAAATCGGGTAAGATCATCAACTATAGCTGGGTAGGTTACTTAAGCATATTAGTTTTGCTGATGAGTTTGTTATATGGCAGGATCATTTTCCGGAAAATAGATGTTGTTGATGAGAAAAAGGAACTTCCGGTTCCTGATACTGAACTGGTACAGGAAACAGCCTGATCATTTTACCCTGTACACCGGATAACGCATATAAGCGGGTTCAAACCAGGGTGAATTTTGATAAACATAATTCAATTGTGCCCGACCGTCTTTTGCAAAAACTGTATCTGTTGCTCTTCGCTGGTCCAGGTTCATTTTTACTTCAGGGTTGTTTTTTAAAAAGTCCGCTGCTATATCTTCAAAGGCATAAGCGGAGTAACCTTCTTTTTGTCCGAGTATGGCATCAAAATAATTCCAGGCAAAGTAAGAGTCTTCGGCTTGTGGCTCTAATGTTTCAATAAGAAACCTGTTGGCCACCTGGTCCATTGGGATATACCAATCTCCTTTGCTGAACCGTATTGATTGCATGCTGGTACTGATCTTCACATCACTGTTCAGGTGATGCATTTCATATTGCCTGGGTGCCGTTTTATAATCTTCGATCTTATATACTTCTGCATAGATGGCAGTGTCTTTCTTTAATTGCCACATTTTTACTTTATTTAGTTGCAGCAATTCAATTACTTTCCACCAGCCCTGTGGGATAATGTAGGCAGTTGGTTTGCGAATGAATGTTTTTGCCGGGAAGTAGTTGAATATCTTGATCGTTTTTTCGTAAGGTTTGTTCCTGTCGTAATATAATCTTGAGAGACCGGATACTTCGCTGGGTTTACGTCCGGATTCAAATCCTTTATACTGCACTTCTTTATATTTTGATCTGTCTAATGACCAGCTAATAGGAAACTCAATCAGGGATTGGACGGATTTTTTGGTTTGATTTCGCAGATTCCTGATGACCTCACTATTTGTTGAAGTGAATTCGATAAAAGATTGCATTAATGCATAAGTGGCTTTTACCCGCTGATCGTAGGGCTTGAGCATGTGTGTTTCGGGAACGAAGGAGAAGGTATGCCATAGTGCTGCATAGCCACTGGCATAGCGGGGACTGTCCCAATATTCCGGCCAGCCATTATCGGGAGTATCATTCCATACATTGACATAGGGTACCAAATCAAATCCTTTTGTTTTCATGGAAGAATATAATGCCGGTTCAAATTCTTTTTCGAGGTAATCTCCCATGATGCCGCCAAGTTTGTTGTGCTGAGTGGTGAGAAGTGTCATCACATGCTGGTAATCGGCGCCATTGCTTACATGGTTATCTACAAACACATCGGGGTCGAGCAGGTGAAATATTTCGGTGAAAGCCCTTGCATCTTTGGAATCACATTTGATAAAATCCCGGTTAAGATCGAGGTTTTGTGAATTACCACGGAAGCCAAATTCTTCAGGGCCATTTTGATCGACACGAAAATTGGGGCTGCGGTTGAGACAACCGCCGATATTGTAGATGGGGATGAATGCGAGCACAATATTATCGGCTATCTTATATTTATTTATTACAATGTCTCTTGCGAGCAGCATGCTTGCATCTACACCATCGGGTTCGCCGGGATGGATGCCGTTGTTGATGAGGATGATGCGTTTATTGTTTTTTCGGATGTTTTCGAAATTATAATCGCCATTATTTGATACCACGACCAGGTGCAGCGGGAAACCGGCATCGGTCATTCCCATAGTGAGCATTTTTACTTTACCGGATTGCTCATCGAGTTTTTTCCACCAGCTGATGATCTCGGAATAGGCGGGTGTTTGCGTGCCATTTGATTGTTCGAACCGGGTATTGATGGTTTGGGCATAGGTATATGCTGTAATGGTGCTGAAGAGACAGAGCAGGAGGTGCCGCATAGCGTATTGTTTGCGTGAATATAAAGATTTAGTAGGAATGAGAGGCAGGGGTATGGGGAGTGGGAAGTGGCGAGTGGGGCTGCGAAACCGGGAGGTTTTACAGAGCGTGAGCCGTGATCAAAAATACCAAAAACACGGTATTGGCTGATTGTAATTTTTCTTTTAGCTTTCTAAAGTAAAGCTTTCTTTTTATGACAAGTTGAGAAGGCTCAATTTTTACCATTAAATCTTCTTGTATGCGTTATTTTGATTTTCATACCCACATCCTGTTCAAACAAATATTTGATGAAAATCCCAATATTGATACACGTATCAGCAGCAATGATGTGACGGCTCTTCCAAAATTATGTTCTGACCTGCCCAACATTATCCAATCGCAGATACACCAGAGCCAGTTAGCTGATTTTGGAGAGGAGGTAATAGCAGGAGTGGTGCTGTACGGCATGGAAAGCTACCTGGCAGAGGAGGTAATACCGTTGCGCAAGTTTCTGAAGAGCGGATCGAAGCATAAGCTTTCTGAAAAATTACTGAAGGATATTGCGGCTAACAAGTACAAGGCTTTCAGCCAGTTTACGCTGGAGAGAACACTGAATGAGTATATCAAAGCCAGCTCGTCCTTTAATATTCTCGACGGGGCTGACTTTGCAGAGCCTTTACCAAAGAACAAGGTGAATGTCTTTTTTGTAGTGGAAGGATGCCATTCATTGGTAGACACTCATAATAAGTACCTGCCGCCAAATGAATTTTTCCCGGTGGATGAGATATTGGCCAACCTGGATATCCTTTTGACAAAGGTGAAGGTGCTGTCAGTTAATCCTACTCATTTACAGCAATCCAATTTATGCAACCATGCTTTTGCGATGCAATTGGCGAAGATCGATCCCTTTATTCCTACAGGTAACGGACTGGAAGATGACGGTCGGAAAGTGATCCAGGGTCTTTTTAACCGGGGAGTATGTGTGGACCTGAAGCATATGAGTTATAAATCAAGGTTTGACCTGATGAATGATGTGGACGGGGGGAAGTTTCAAAACATACAGCCCGTGCTTTGTACGCATACCGGTTTTACGGGTATTTCATTCTCTGAATGGCCGGGCTATATTAACTTAAAAAAACCTATGCCCGGCACATCTCATTTGTATTTAGAGATCGCCAAAACAAAACAGGTACGAAATAATCCGCCACAAAAAGGGGCGCCTGCATTTAATATGTCCACGATCAATCTTTTTGATGAAGAGATAGCCTGGATCGTAAGCACCGGTGGTGTTATCGGTCTTTCGCTTGACAGGCGAATATTAGGATATGTGGGCCCGTTTGATGATCAGCCTGCCGGAATCAAGCCAGGTGCAGAACTGATCGTGGATAAAGAATTCTTTTCGAAGAAGGAGTGGAAATCGCTTAGTATTCCCGACAGTGAGATAGGGAAACTGATAAAGGAGGGTGATTGTGTTACAATAGATGAGATGGAGGAGATCAATGGTGGTGATCTTCCGGCAAGGAATAAATATTTTATGGATCATGTGTTGTTGCATTTAAAGCACTATTTCCAGGCCTGTGTAAATGCAGGGATACCTGTAGAGGTGGCGCAAAAGCATATTACGGTAGGGTCGGATTTTGACGGACTTATTAATCCGTTCCTGAATATGGAAATAGTAAATGCTGTGGGGGACCTTAAAAAGTTTATCAAAAAGAAATTTAGCCTTTTCCTGACATCATTGAAGGATTCAAAAAAGTGGGCACATGAACTGGATGTGGATGTGTTTGCAGAAGACTTCTTTTATAATAATGGCTATGAGTTTGTGAAATCGAGGATGTAGATGTTGGGGAGTGGCGAGTAGGGGGTTAAAAAATAAAGACCTGTAAGTTTTATCAGCTTACAGGCCTTTGCAGTTAGTGTTGGTATCGGTTGGTATCGTATTTATTTGCCCAGTTTCTTCTTCAGATTTTCATTTATCGCTTCTAAGAATTCTTCGGTGTAGAGATAATGATCGCCGTGGCTTACTTTATTGCCATGGATACATACGGCGAGGTCTTTGGTCATCTTGCCTTCTTCTACTGTTTCTACACAAACTTTTTCCAGCGCCAGGCAGAAATCGATAAGTGGCTGATTGCTATCTAATTTTCCCCGGAAGGCCAGGCCTCTTGTCCAGGCAAAGATGCTGGCAATAGGATTGGTGCTGGTAGGTTTTCCAGCCTGGTGGTCGCGGTAGTGCCTTGTTACAGTGCCATGTGCGGCTTCTGCTTCCATTGTTTTGCCATCGGGTGTTATTAGCACGGAGGTCATTAAGCCAAGTGAACCAAATCCCTGGGCCACTGTATCGCTTTGCACATCTCCGTCATAGTTTTTACAAGCCCAT
>JBEBIF010000591.1:0-1767 GCA_040080515.1 Chitinophagaceae bacterium
CTGCCTGTTAATGGCCGATGGCTGATAGCGGCTAACAGATTTTCTACTACCACAGGAGCTTGCTTGCGGTTGGCGGCACCGGTCTTGCTGATAGGCAAGCCGGATGAATCGCCCAGTGAAAATATATTGGCATACTTAACATGTTGCAGCGTGTTTTTGTCCACATCCACCCAGCCGGTAGCATTTACCAGCGGGCCTGTCCTAATGAAATCAGGGGCACTTTGAGGTGGTGTAACATGAATCATATCAAATTCCACCCAAAACTCTTTGTCTTTATTGTCTTCGCCAATGCCTACAAATTTTGCTTTCTTACCGGGACCGTCTATTTCAATCAACTTCACCATAAGGTTAAGTTTGATATTAGCCCTCTCACATACTTTCAGCAACGTTTTCTCATATTTCGGTACGGCAAACAGCTTGGCTGCGCCACTCCAGTATTGAATATCTGCCTTATCTAATACATTATGTTTCCGGAAATAATCTGCTGCCATGTACATGATCTTATGTGGGGCGCCACCACATTTTACCGGCGTATGCGGATTGTGAAAAATGGCCTTACCTCCTTTAAAATTCCTGATACATTCAAAAGTATAAGGGGCATGCTCAAAACTATAGTTGGAGCAAACATTATTCTTGCCTAATGTTTCTTTCAACCCCTTTATCTCCTGCCAGTTCAGCTGGATGCCCGGTGCCACCACCAAATATTCGTAGCTTATATTTTCTCCATTGCCTAACTGTACAGAATTATTCTCCGGTATAATAGCGGTTACTTTTTCTTTGATCCACTTAACGCCTTTGGGTATTACATCAGCTTCATTCCGTTCTGTTTTGTTGATATCAAAAACTCCGCTTCCCACCAATGTCCAGGCTGGTTGGTAGTAATGTTTGTCTGCAGGGTCTATAATGGCAATATCCAGTTGCTTGTTTTTGCGAAGGAGTTGCGAGGCTACTGAGATACCGGCATTACCGCCGCCGATAATTACGATCTGGTGCTGATGTGGCATGGCAAGAATTTTTAGAGTTGGAAGATAGAATGCTTGCTAGGTTGTGTGAGTGACAATTGTCACTCCGGGAAATACGCCCCTGACCTGATTATACTCAATGGGTTTGGTGACTTTTGTCATTCTCACCGGCAGTCTTCGCTGTGACTTTTGTAAGGTCATTATTATTTATTCACTTCAAACAACAGCCATATGGAGAATGCCTGCACTTCCCGCTGCACATAATACAAAGTGGTGTTTCTTTTTTCAAATAAATTAATTATTCTAAAAAAAATAGTATGAAAGTAGAACAAATCTATACCGGATGCCTTGCAGAGGCAGCTTATTATATTGAAAGCAATGGAGAGGTGGCCATCATTGATCCGTTGAGAGAAACAAAACCATATATAGATAAAGCTGAACGTAATGGTGCCAAAATAAAATACATACTGGAAACGCATTTTCATGCCGACTTTGTAAGCGGGCATATTGATCTGTCAAAGAAAACAGGAGCAACCATAGTTTTCGGACCAACGGCAGCACCGGGTTATGAAGCCCATGTGGCAAAAGATGGGGAAGAATTAAAACTGGGTAATGTAACGATCAAAGTATTACATACGCCGGGCCATACGATGGAATCTACAACTTACCTGCTGATTGATGAAAATGGAAAAGAGCATGGAATTATTACTGGCGACACTTTATTTATAGGTGATGTAGGCCGCCCCGATTTGGCACAACATGTAATTGCCGATTTAACAGAAGAAAAATTAGCAGCACATTTATT
>JBEBIF010000592.1:0-1766 GCA_040080515.1 Chitinophagaceae bacterium
GTTCTGCTGGCGCATCAGTCCTATTCAGCAATGTTGACAGAGCAATACCTGACAGCCCTACTTACTGATAAGGGTGCCACCGAAGAAGATATTTTAAAGTACAAGTTTACGATGAAGCAACTAAAAAAGAAATCTGTAACTGAAACCGACTTTAAATTAGTGGTAGACAAGCTAGTAGATAGCTACGTATCCAGAACACTGATAGACGGGATGCTTCAGACCCAGGAAAACTTACAGCAAAATAAAAACGGAATTGAAGCGTACAATCTTTTAGAGCGTAGTATGCTTCTTTTGAAATCTCAGATAGCCAGTAAGGATATTAGAGAGACATCAACCCGTAATATGATGGACGAGGTTCGCGCCTACGAGGACATGAAGGCACACCCCGAAAAATATCGGGGAATAAAAATCGGAGTGGATAAACTGGACGAGGTTACGGGCGGCTTCAGAAAAGGTGAACTGGTTATCACCCTCGGAGCCACAAAGGTTGGCAAGAGCATATTCCTATTAAATATCCAGTACAACACACTGATAAACGGATACAACAGCTTATTTATCACAATTGAAATGTCACTTGAGCAATGCAGGCGGCGATTGGCCAGCTTGGTTACAGACCTTCATTACTTAAAGATTAAAAACGGAAATCTTACAGACGAAGAATTGCAAAAGATGAAAGATAAACTAGAGGCATTCGAGAAACAGGATGCTCAGTCTCTCATTGTTGACGTACCAGAAAGCTGTACGCCGAAAATCGTGGAAGCAAAGATTCGCTCTATGATGAAAACACAGAAGATTGACCTTGTAATTCTGGACTACCTTCTACTCATGTCACCGAGTATGCCCTCGTCTAAGATGAACCGCGAAGAACGTGTGACACAGATTGCTCTGGAACTCAAGCAAATTGCGCGGAGCCTGAATATACCTATTATTACCGCCAGTCAGGTCACGGCTGACGCAGGAAAGAAAAGAGAAAAGACCTCAGACGAAGCATACGACTGGGTAGATGCAGGACAGGCCAAGAGCATCGTTTCCCACGCCGACTGGGTTCTATCGCTAAAGCGTGAGCCAGATACCAACATCTTGAATCTCGGAATTACCGCTGGACGAGACGGCGCGTTAGAAAATGTAATCCCGCTGGTATGCGACTACAGCAAGATGAAAATTGGGAACTTTGTTGACGTAACAGAAGAAAATAAAGCATCTCAGACCCAGGTAGACAGCCAGGTTCAACAGACGGACACGTTCTAATGGACAACAAGATTATACAGGCGTTTAAAAACCAGCTATCGGTAGAAAAAGTATTACAAGGGCTACTCATTGATTATGAAATAAAAAATGAGGAAGCTTTTTTCCTGTGTCCGTTTCACCACGAGGATACGGCATCCTTCAGTATAAACTTAGAAAAAGGAATATTCAACTGTTTCGGCTGTGGTGAAAAAGGTGGCGACATCGTTCACTTTATAATGAAATACAAAACATTGGGTTTTGTCCAGAGCTTAGAACTTCTATCAGAACTCACGGGTGTTGCACTACCAAAAGATGTAGAAGAAATAGATAAGAACGAACTGGTACAACGGAAACTCATTCACATGCGGCAGAACTTTATTGCCGACCCGATACAGCAGGACTACACGGACGTGTACAAGTTCATAATTGATAATTCATCCCTGGGCGAGGCCGTGGCTTACCTACAGTCTCGCGGCATCCCCGATGCACCGTGGGTTGCTAAGACGCTAGGAATACGACTCCTTGACAAGTATGATGCG